>DXBF01000011.1 GCA_019116705.1 Candidatus Gemmiger avistercoris | reverse complement strand
GGTCTGCTCCCGCTCGTCGTGGCCGCCGCCCAGGCCGGCGCCGCGCTGGCGGCCGACTGCGTCGATCTCGTCGATGAACACGATGGAAGGCATCGTCTTTTTTGCCTTTTCAAAGAGGTCGCGCACGCGGGATGCACCCACGCCGACGTACATCTCCACGAAGTCAGAGCCGGAGATCGCATAAAACGGAACGCCCGCCTCGCCCGCACAGGCGCGGGCCAGCAGCGTTTTGCCGGTGCCCGGAGGGCCCACCAGCAGCACGCCATGGGGAATACGCGCGCCCAGTGAATTAAATTTTCCGGGCGCTTTCAGGAATTCTACGACTTCCTGCAGTTCTGCCTTTTCTTCGTCCGCGCCCGCCACATCGGCAAAGGTGGCTTTGCGCTGGTTTTCCTGCTGGTCTTTCACTTTGGCGCGTCCGACATTCATAATGCCGCCGCCAGCGCCGCCGCGGTACATCGACATGAACAGCAGCCCCAGGCTGCCCAGCATAACGACATAGAAGATGATCTCCATCCAGGGGATCGTGCTTCTGGGCGCCACGTAGTCAAAGATCATCGGGGCGTCCGGGTTCAATTTGTTGTACTCATCCACCAGTTCGGAGATCTTGCCGGTGTTAAAGTCTATGCCGTAAGGCAGCTGATAGACGACATACACGGTGCCGCCGTTGGAGGGAAGTGCGTCTTCATCCGAAGACGTCAGACTGTTCAGCAGCCCGCCGCCTTCCTGCCCGTCCAGCTGGACCGTTGCTTCCGGCAGCGGGATCGCTCCCTCTTTGAGCCAGAGTTCCAACTCATCGGTGCCGCGATCCAGACGGTACGCGGTCACCTGATGGTTTTCAAAGTAATAGTAGATCTCCGAGTAGTTAATGTGGTTCGAGGCCGAAGCCGCCAGCAGCGGCGACATGGACACAAAAAACAGTACCAGGACCATCAAAACGGCCACCACAAGAATACCACTGAAGCGAGGTTTATGCTGCAAGAAATCAACTCCTAAAGACGGCGTTTCCGCCGGATGATTTTGGCCGCCCGAACCGGCCGCTTATCTGGTATAGATTTCGGGTTTCAGAACCCCCACATAGGGCAGGTTGCGATATTTCTCATCAAAATCAAGACCATACCCCACCACAAATTCATCGGGGACCTCAAACCCGAGATAGTCCGGTTCGATGTCCGCCTTGCGCCGGCTGGGTTTGCTGAGGATCGTACACAGCCTGACGCTGTTGGGGTTGCGGAGCCGCAACATAGGCAGCAGGTTGGAAAGGGTGATCCCGGTATCCAGAATATCCTCCACGATCAGTACATCCTTGCCGGACAGGTCCGCGTCCAGATCCTTGACGATCTTGACAAGCCCGGTGGATTCCGTATTGGCGCCGCCGTAACTGGACACCACCATAAAGTCAATCGCGCAGGGGATCGTCACAGTCCGCATCAGGTCCGCCATAAAAACGGCGCCGCCTTTCAGTATGGAAACCATCAAAAGGTCACACCCCTCATAGTCCCGGCTGATCTGCGCGCCCAGTTCGGCTACCTTCTGCCGCAGCTGCTCCTCTGATACCAAAATGTGGTCAATATCCTGATCCATGCCCTGCATAGATTCATGCCTCCTCAGTTTTTTCCGTCCGTACCACGAGCACTTCCAGCGTGTAGGGATCGGGGGCAAGTCCTTCCGCAAACCCGCTGCCCCAAAGCCAGAGCACCTCGCTGCCGTCGGCCAGCAGCGGAAGCAACGGGCGGTCTTCCTGCGGAACGCTCAATTCATTATAGTACTTTTTCAATGTTTTGCGGACATGACGGCCTGCCGGACGGAAAAAATCCCCCGGCTGCCGGGTACGCAATACTAGATTCCCCTGTATTTTAGCACAATCCGCGCAACAGTTTAAGTCTTTTTTGAAAATTGGTTGATTTTTTAGAAAATCTTCATACTTTACACGCTGAAATTCAACAAAATAACCACCCGGCAGGAAAAACCGGCCTTCCGAAAAGGGCTGCGGCGGTGCAGGCGGCGGGCGGACCCCCTCCGGCGTCTGGCAGAGCAGCAGGCCGTCCTTGACTTTATAGGTCACCTCCGGCGTCAGCTGCAAAGCGCCTTCTCCGCGCTGCAGCAGAAAACGAAGCAGCGTGATGTATTTTTCCTCAGCATCGCGCACCGGGCTTACCAGGGTGTGCAGCGCCGCGTCCAGTACCGGCCCTTCCGCCCGGCGCAGAGCCGCCACTTCATAGCCGCCTTCCACGGCCGCCGATTGCAGCAGTGCGGCCGCCTCCCCCGCCAGCCACCGGTCCAGCTTGCGCATCTGGCTGCACAGCCGGGCGATGGCCGTTTCGGCAGCGGGGTTCGCATACTGCAGCGCCGGGATCGCCTCGTGGCGGATGCGGTTCCGCACATAGTGGTCCTCTGCATTGGTCTCGTCCTGCACATAGTTTTGCCCAAGCGCCGTGCAGTATGCTTCTGTATCTGCCCGTGTCAGGCACAGGAAGGGGCGCACATAGTAACCGCGGCGCGGCGGGATCCCCGCCAAGCCGTGGAGGCCTGTTCCGCGGGCCATGCGGAACAGCACAGTCTCCGCCTGGTCCGAAAGCGTATGTGCTGTAGCGATGGAAGCCTCCTCCTGGGCCGCCAGCCGGTCGAACCACCCGTACCGAAGCCCGCGCGCCCATTCTTCACTGGGATTTTCCGGGATCTGCACGCCCTCACGCACAGCGTCATATACGAACAGTTCTACCCCCTGGCTGGAACAGAACGCCCGCACAAAGTTCGCATCTGCCTGGGCCTGCAGGCCGCGGATACCATGGTTCACATGGGTCGCCAGCACTTCGATTTTCAGATCGCGGCGGCGGCGAAGCAAAAAAAGCAACAAAGCCATAGAGTCTGCCCCTCCGGAGCAGGCTGCAATGACTCTGTCGCCCGATTTGAACAGCCCTTGCTGACGGCAATAGGCCAGCAAGGCCTCCTCGATGCGTTGCACCAGTTTTTCAGGATCAGAATTCATGGGTCACATCCAAATTGCTGAAGCGCGTATGCGCGCCGTCCCAGCCCAGACGCACAACGCTGGTTTCGCCATGGCGGTTTTTAGCCACAATGCATTCCGCTTCATTTTCGTTGGCCTGGTTATCTTCCCCGTTTTGGGAGTTGTAGTACGCCGCACGGTAAAGGAACAGCACCACGTCGGCATCCTGCTCGATAGAGCCGGAGTCTCGCAAGTCGGAAAGCTGCGGCCGGTGGTCCGAGCGCCCTGTGGATTTTTCCGCCGCACGGGAAAGCTGGGACAGCGCAATGACCGGGACATTGAGTTCCTTGGCCATGATCTTCAGATTCCGGGTGATGTCGCTGATCTCCTGCACGCGGCTTTCGGTACGTTTGGCGCTCTGCATCAGCTGCAGGTAGTCGATGATGACAAGACCGATTTTTTCCTTTTTAGGGTCTTGATTGATCGTGCGGATCTTGGCTTTCATCTCCGGCACCGAGATGCCGGAAGTGTCGTCCATGTAGATCGGCGCATTATACAGCAGCGAGGTCGCCTGCGCAAAGTCGTTCCAGTCCGAATTGTTGAGGCGGCCCGTGCGGAACGCCTGACTGTCGATATTGGCCGTGCTGGACAGGATGCGGTCCGTCAACTGTTCGCAGGTCATTTCCAGACTGAAAATAATGGTCGGGACTTTCTGCTGGCGGGCCACATTGGTTGCAATGTTCAGCGCAAAGCTCGTCTTGCCCATACCGGGGCGGGCGGCCAGAATGATCAGGTCGGAACGCCCCAACCCGGTCAGGACCGTATCCAGATAGGTGAAGCCTGTGGGGATGCCTGCAAACTTGTCGCGGTCCGCGCCGCTGAGCTTCTGCATCGTATCGATCACTTCCAGGATGGACTCCCGGATCGTCTTGACGCCAGACTTGTCCTGACCGCTGCGGATCTCGTAGATTTTCTGTTCAGCCGATTCCAGCAGCAGGTCGGCATCCTCCCCGCTGTTGGTCTCGTTCAAGATACTGCGGGCCGCCTCGATCAAACGGCGTGCCTGGTACTTTTCCTTGACGATCTTAAAGTAGGAATCGACGTTGGAAATGGCAGGCACCGTTTCCGCGATATGCGTGATGTAGATCTTGGCGTCGTCGGCGCTGGCGAACGTACCGCCGGCGGCAAGAGCGTTGACCAGTGTGATCACATCAACGGCTTCGCTTTCGGTATACAGCGCGCGCATCGTTTCATAGACAGCGCGGTTCTGATCCGAGTAGAACATCGCCGGTTCCATATCTGTGATCAGGCGGTTCAGGATCGTTTCATCCATCAGCGCCGCTCCCAGAACGCTCTGCTCAGCCTGCATATTGTAGGGCATCTGAATGCCCAGGCTGGAAAGACTCAGTTCTTCATTGCGCGGCATATCGGACGCCCTCCCTTCCTCTTTTTTCGGTGCAAAGCATATTGGCTTTACAGTTCTTCCACTTTCACTTTAAAGGACACCGAAATCCCCGCATACAGACGCACGGTGGCGTCGTAGGTGCCAAATTCCTTGATGGCAGAAGGAAGTTCCACCTTTTTCTTGTCGATTTCAGTCCCGGTCAATTTGCTCAGCAGTTCCGCCACTTCCTTGCCGGTCACTTTGCCGTACAGCTTGCCGGAAGCGCCGCCTTTGATTTTCGCACTGACCGTCTGCCCGGCGATCCTGGCTGCCAGTTCCTGGGCCGCAGCACGGGCTTCCGCCTCATGATGAGCCTTGGCCTCGCTCTTCGTGCGGGCCTGGTTCAAGGCCGCTGCGTCGGCAGGGGCCGCCAGACCGCGGGGCAGCAGGAAGTTGCGGGCATACCCGTCCGAGACCTCGTGGATCTCGTCCTTCTTGCCGATCGTTTTGACATCCTGTTTCAGAATGATCTTCATCTTCGTTTCCTCCCTAAATATCTGCAATTACCGGGCCAGCGCCGCATTGTGCGACTGCGAGGCACGGTAGATATCGATCTGTTCCCGGATCTGCTGTTCGGCGTCTTTCAGCGTACAGTTTTGCATCTGCGCGCCCGCCATCATCAGATGGCCGCCGCCGCCCAACGGTTCCAGGATCACCTGTACATTCAACGCGCCCATGCTGCGGGCCGAAATATTGACGCCGCCGTTTTTGGCGACTGCCACGAAGCTTGCATCTACGCCATTGATCGTGAGCAGATCGTTGGCAGCCATCGGCAGCACCACGTTCATACCGGCTTCCAGTTCGCCGGACAGCGCGATCGCGCATCCTTTATAGATATAGGCGCTTTCCACGATGTGAGCCCGCGCCTCGTACTCCTCTTTGGACGTATTGAACAGCAGCTTGGTCTCCGCCGTCTGGGCGCCGCGGCTGCGCAGCCAGGCCGCCGCTTCAAAGGTGCGCACGCCCACATGCAGGGCAAAGCTGCGCGTATCCAACATGATGCCTGCCAACAGCGCCTGGGCTTCCAGCGGCGTGATGTTATTTTCCTTCGGCATGAACTGCAGCAGTTCACAGATCAGTTCGCTGGCGCTGGAGGCATAGGGTTCGTGGTACAAAAGGAGCGGGCGGTCGATATGCCCCACCGCCATGCGGTGGTGGTCAATGACCACGACGCGCTTGCATTTTTCATAGATCTTCTGGCTTTCCAGCAACCGCTTCTGGTAGGTATCCACCACGATCAGCAGTGTGTTCGGGGTGATGACGTCCAGCGTCTGGTCCGGCGCGATGAAATCATGGCCGCAGCCCGCATCCAGAAACGACTTCAGCAGCGGGCCCGCCAGCGTCGCGTCGCTGTTGATGGCAATGACGGCAGGCACCCCGCACATCTTGCAAATACGCAGCGCCCCCACAGCGGAGCCCACGGCATCCAGATCACTCATGCGGTGGCCCATCACGATCACGCTGTCGCTCTTTTTGATCAGGTCGCACAGGGCATTGCAGATAATGCGGCTGCGCACATGACTGCGTTTTTCCACGCCATGGGAAATACCGCCGTAGAATTCAAAGCCATCCACCGTCTTGACCGCCGCCTGATCGCCGCCGCGGCCCAGCGCAATGTCGATGCTTTCCCGCGCCATCTGGTGGCATTCCTGCAGCGTCTTGCCGCCATGGCCTACGCCGATGGAAAGGGTCGTCAGGCCGCCCGGATGGAGCGCCCGCACCTTTTCCAGAATCGTAAACCGCTCCTCCATCATCCAGCGCACGTCCCGTTCCTCTACCACTGCAATGTAGCGGCTGTTGGAAACACGGCGCAGGAATCCCGTACTGCGGGCGATGTACTGCTCCAGCAGGCTGTTGATCGCTTCCAGTTCCTTGGCCTGTTCACTGTCTTTCATATCGTCGAACAGTTCGTCATAACTGTCGATGACGATGATCAGGCACGCCGGACGGCTCTCATTGTACTCATCCAACGTATCCTTATAGAAAGTATCGTCGATCAGGTACACGATGCTGGAGCCGCGGCTTCCCTTGGCGGCCCCCGAATAAGCGGTGAACCGCCGCTGCCCCACCGTCAGGTCCTGTCCGTGCGGGCGGGAACAGACAGCGAGGTTCAGGTCCGGGAACACCCGTTCCACCGGGCGCGTGACCACATCGCTGCCTGCCAGGACTTTTTCCCGGAAGATGGTATTATACCATACGATCCTCCCGTCGGCAACCAGCATCGTGGGGATCGGCAGCCCCGCCAGACTGTACTGGACCCGGCTGTTTTCAAAGTCGGTGCTGCACAGCTGCGCCGCCACATGGGAACGCAGTTTGCGCCGCCCATACCACAGCACGCAGAATGCCACCACGACCAGAACCAGCGGCACGATCAGCCACTGGGGCGAGATCAGCGCTACCGGCACGACCATGGCGATGACCGCAACCAGCAACAGCAACAGTACGGCTGCTGCATCCAGACCATCCTTGTGTTTCATGGTTCAGTCCCCACATTCCCGCCGGACAGGCAGATTTCAGACTTCCAGCAGGATCGGCAAAATCATCGGGCTGCGCTTGGTCCGCCGGTAAATATAACTCGACAGCGACTCCCGGACCCGCGCTTTCACGCTGGCCCAATCGTGCAGGTTGTCGCTCAAGCTGCGGTCCAGCGCCATTTCCACCTGCGTGCGCAGGCCATCCATCAGTTCTTCACTTTCCTTGACATAGACAAAGCCGCGGCTCACGATGTCCGGCCCGGAGAGGACCTGCCCGTTGGCGCTGTCGATAGCCGCCGTCACCACAATGATGCCGTCCTCCGACAGATGGTGCCGGTCACGCAGGACAACGTTGCCCACGTCCCCGACGCCGTATCCGTCCACCATGACGGCGCCCGCCGTCACCGTGTTCTCCACAGTCATGCCGTCCGCCGAGATGCGGATATTCTGCCCGTTCTCGGCAATATAGATGTTCTGCTTCGGGATATAGCCCAAATGCTCCGCCGTCTCGGCATGGCGCTTGAGCTGTTTGAACTCGCCGTGCACCGGCAGGAAGAACTGCGGGTGCGCCAGCGTGAGGATCAGCTTCTGTTCTTCCTGGCAGGCGTGGCCCGAAACATGGGTGTCGTACATGTTTTCGTAGATGACTTCCGCACCGAGGCTGAGCAGGCCGTTGACCACCTTGGTCACGGTCTTTTCATTGCCGGGAATGGGCCGGGCCGAGATGATGATGAAGTCATTGGGCCCCACCTTGACCTGACGGTGGCTGGCCTGTGCCATGCGGGACAGCGCCGACAACGGTTCGCCCTGGCTGCCCGTCGTGATGAGCACGACCTTTTCCGGCGGATACTTGTTGATCTCGTCAATATCGATGAGCACATTGTCCGGCGCGTGCAGGTAGCCCAGTTCCCGCGCCATCTCGGTATTGGAGACCATGCTGCGGCCGCTGACCGCCACCTTGCGCCCGGATTCGATCGCCAGGTCAATGATCTGCTGCACACGGTAGATGTTGGAGGCGAAGGTCGCCACAATGATGCGGCGGTTCCTGGCGCGCACAAACAGCCGGCGCACCCCTTCCGCCACCGTCTGTTCGGTAGCCGTAAACCCGGGACGTTCGGCATTGGTAGAATCCGACAGCAGCGCGAGCACGCCCTTGCGCCCATACTCGGCAATGGTGGACAGGTCTGTTACCGCATCGCCGGAGAGCGGTGTATAATCCACCTTGAAGTCGCCGGTGTGAAGAACGATACCCGCGGGGCATTCGATCGCAAAGGCCAGCGCGTCCGGGATCGAATGGTTCACATGGATCGGCTCCACCGTGAAGCAGCCCAATTGGACCTTCTGACGGGGGCGGATCTCATGGAAGATGGCGCTGGACGCCAGACCGTGCTCCTCCAGCTTGTTTTTGATCAGCCCGATCGTCAACCGGGCCGCATAGATCGGCACGTTGAATTTCTTGAGCAGGTAAGGCAGGCTGCCAATATGATCCTCATGCCCATGCGTGATAAACAGGCCCTTGATGCGGTCTTTATTTTCCAGCACGTAGGTAAAATCCGGGATCACCAGATCGACGCCGAACATATCGGCATCCGGGAAAACGAGACCGCAGTCTACCAGGATCATATCCCCCTGGCACTCATACAGCGTGATATTCTTTCCCACTTCGCCGAGGCCCCCCAGCGGGCAGATGTGCATCGGGATCGCCGGCTGCATTTCATAATTGCGGGAAGGCTGCGCCTTGCGGCCGCGGCGCGGCGGGCGGGATGCCGCCGCACCGTTCTGCCCCGCCTGACCGCGGGCATGCCTCGGGCGGGGCGCTGCGTTCTGCGCATTCCCACCGGCGCCGCTTTCCGCTCCGGGCTGCCGCGCCATCCGGCGGCGGGGCTTGCGGGTCTCCTCCTGCGCATTTTTCTCTCCGCGCGGCGCACGGCGTGCAGCCGCAGTACGTTCCGCAGGCTGGTTTTTCGTCGCTTTGCGTTTCGGTTTGTTTTCTTCCATCGAATACCTCCAAACTTTTCTCTACAGGCGTTCCTGTATACCTGCCGTATACACTCTTCCCTGTCTTATGTACCTCTTACCGGGTTCCGGGTCGCAAGAACACGGTCTTTCCCCGGGTTGGGCGCGTTGAGTCCGCCTGAAAAGGCGCGGCCGGGCCCTGTCAAAATCACGCATAATGGCAGTTATACTTATTATAGACGGATTCCCCCTGATTGTCAAACTTGCCAGATCCCCGCAAAGCAGGTATAATGCCTAGTACAGTCATTCTTGCCCTTTACAGGAGATTTATAATGAAACAAATCGAGATCTATACCGACGGCGCCTGCAGCGGCAACCCCGGTCCCGGCGGCTGGGGCGCCATCCTGCGCTACCGCGCGCGGGATAAAGTGTTTGAGAAAGAACTCTCCGGCGGCGAAGCTCAAACCACCAACAACCGCATGGAGATGACCGCTCTGCTGGAAGCCCTGCGCCAGCTCAAAGAGCCCTGCGCCATTGACCTGTACAGCGACAGCCAGTATGTGATCAACGCGCTGGAAAAAGGTTGGGCCCGAGGCTGGCGTGCACGCGGCTGGAAAAAGGCCGACCGCTCCCCCGCGCTGAACGCCGATCTTTGGGCGCCGCTGCTGGCGGAAAGCGAGAAGCACCGCATCACCTACCACTGGCTGAAAGGCCATGCCGGACACCCCGAAAATGAGCGGTGCGACAGTATGGCTGTGGAACAAAGCAAAAAGTACGGCGGCCGTCAGGCATAAAAGGAGGCCCGCATGAACGGTTTCAATACATTTGAGAAGCAGGACAAGGTCCTGATCGGCATGAGCGGCGGCGTTGATTCCAGCGTTGCTGTACACATCCTGCAGGAGCAGGGGTTCGCTGTGCAGGGCGCGGTGATCCGCTTTTCCCCGGCGCACGAGGGCGCTGTAGCCGCAGCCCGGGAATCCGCAGAGGCCCTGCACATCCCGCTGCATGTTCTGGATGCCGAGCAGGCATTTGAAACGCATGTGGTGCAGCCCTTTTGCGAAAGCTACTGCGCCGGGCGTACTCCCAACCCCTGCATCATGTGCAACCCGCTGGTCAAGTTCCGGCTGCTGGCCGACAAGGCAGACGAACAGGGCTGCGCCTACATTGCTTCCGGCCATTACGCCCGCATCGACGTAGGCGCCGACGGCATCCACCGCGTGGCGGTTCCCGCCAGCGCCGCGCGGGATCAAAGCTATATGCTGTACCGGCTGCCGCAAGATATCCTGCGCAAGCTGGTACTGCCTCTGGGCGAATTTGAGAAGGACACGATCCGCGAGATGGCCCGGGATCTGCACCTGGCTTGTGCCGACGCCCCCGATTCCATGGAGATCTGCTTTATTCCGGACGGCGACTATTCCGCCTTCATCCGCGCCCGTGGTTTTACCCCGAAGTCCGGCCGCTTCCTGGCCCCGGACGGAAGCGACCTGGGCCCGCACGCCGGCGTGGACCACTACACGGTGGGCCAGCGCAAAGGCCTAGGCATCGCCGCAGGGCGCCCCCTGTTTGTGAAAGCCATTCTGCCCGACGGCAATATCCAGCTGGCTGAGACCGGCCAGGAATACAACACGCAGATCCGCCTGACCCGGATGGCTACGCCCGACGGCGGGCCGCTGGCCGCCGGGGATTACCTGGTAAAGATCCGCAGCGCCGCCAGACCTGCGCCCTGCCGCTATGACGGCTGTGGATATGTAACGTTCCCCCAACCCGTGCGGGCCCCTGCCCCGGGCCAGAGCGCAGTCTTTTACAAAGACGGCCTGGTCTGCGGCGGCGGTGTGATCGACGAAGCGCTCTGAAAACGCCACATAATAAAGACGGCTCCCGGCAGAAACCGCCGGGAGCCGTCTTTCTCGTTCAGGTCAAATCCATTCCCTTAAAAAAGGGCGTAAAATCAAAGGTTGCAAAATAGTCGGCCGGGGTCTCGGCACGACGGATCAGCTGGTGCGAACCATCTTCCCGCAGCAGCACTTCCGCACTGCGCAGCTTGCCGTTGTAATTGTACCCCATGGAGAACCCATGCGCCCCCGCGTCATGGATGAACAGGACATCCCCCTTTTCGATCTCCGGCAGCATGCGGTCGATGGCGAACTTGTCATTGTTCTCACACAGGCCGCCCGTCACGTCGTATTTGTGGTCGCAGGGCGCGTTTTCCTTGCCCAGAACCGTAATATGATGGTACGCACCGTACATGGCCGGACGCATCAGGTTCGCAGCGCAGGCATCCACACCAATGTATTCCTTGTAGATGTGCTTTTCATGGATCGCTGTCGTCAGCAGCCCGCCGTAAGGCGCCAGCATATAGCGCCCCATCTCGGTGAAAAGGGCCACATCCCCCATACCCGCCGGGACCAGGATCTCCTCGAACTGTTTGCGCACGCCTTCCCCGATGCGGGCGATGTCATTGCTTCTCTGGTCCGGGCGGTAGGCGATCCCCACGCCGCCCGACAGATTGATGAATTTGATTCTGGCGCCGGTGCGCTCATGGAGCCGCACCGCCAACCGGAACAGGATGCCGGCCAGTTTGGGGTAGTATTCGTCGGTAACGGTATTGCTGGCCAGGAAGGCGTGGATCCCGAATTCCTCCGCCCCCAGTTTCATCAGGCGGGTATAGGCTTCTGCCATCTGATCCTCGCTCATGCCGTATTTGGCATCGCCGGGATTGTCCATAATCCCGTTGCCGAGGTCGAACACGCCTCCCGGATTGTAACGGCAGCAGACGGTTTTGGGCACCCCCGCCACCGACTGCAGGAACTCCACATGCGTCAGGTCGTCGAGGTTGATGTAAGCGCCCAGTTCATAGGCTTTCTGCATGTCCCGGACCGGCGTGTCGTTGGAAGAGAACATGATGTCGCTGCCGCGGAAACCGCAAGCCTCGCTCATCAGAAGTTCCGTGTAGCTGGAGCAGTCCACGCCACACCCTTCTTCCTGCAAGATCTTGAGGATGTACGGGTTGGGCGTTGCCTTGACGGCAAAATACTCTTTAAAGCCCTTGTTCCAGGCAAACGCTTCATTCACGCGGCGCGCGTTCTCGCGGATCCCTTTTTCATCGTACAGATGGAAGGGCGTCGGCACGTCGGACATAATCGCCTGCGCCTGCGCCAGCGTAACAAACGGCAGTTTCTGCGGCATAACTCGTGTTCCTTTCCTGCTTTTTGCTGTATACGGGATTCCCTTATATTATAGACGGATTTTCCCCCGGGTGCAAGCAGCCTCGGTTTTCCTGCTGCCGTCAGCCCGAAATTTCCTGTGACGCACGGACTTCTTCCTGATTCCTGCAGTGCAGCCGGGCCGCCAGGAGGCGGTTATCCAGCTGGCGGCAGGTCCATTTGTAGGCCGGATACAGGAACAGGCAGGCAGCGATCCAGGCCGCCGGATTGGCCAGCTCCGCACCGAAGTATCCCAGCAACGGCACCAGCAAAATTGCCACCAGCGTGCGGGCCGCCATTTCCGCCACGCCCGCCAGCATCGCCAGCGTGGAATAGCCAAGCCCCTGGATCGTATACCGCCAGACGATCAGCGCCCCCAGCGGAATGAAGAAAACGCTGTTCCAGAACAGGTACTCCTGCCCCATACGGACGATCTCCCGCTCACTGCCGGTATCCAGGAACAGGCCCATGACCGTCACATCCCCAAAATGGAGCAGCACAAG
Source organism: Candidatus Gemmiger avistercoris (assembly GCA_019116705.1). Classification (GTDB taxonomy): domain Bacteria; phylum Bacillota; class Clostridia; order Oscillospirales; family Ruminococcaceae; genus Gemmiger; species Gemmiger avistercoris. The sequence continues at coordinate 33,867 of DXBF01000011.1, read as the reverse complement.
CGAGACAAGTGCATACACGCAGGCGATCAGCAACGCACTGCGCACGCCCTTGCGCACACGGTCCATGCGCGCGGCCCCCAGATTCTGCCCGGCATAGGTCGCCATCGCAGTTCCAACGCTCTCCAACGGCACCGTGAGCAGGTTGGCCGTCTTGCTGGCAGCCGTGACAGCCGCTACCGCCGTGCTCCCCAGCACATTGACCGCCCACTGCATGATCACGCTGCCGATCGCCGTAATGCTGCACTGCAGGCCCATGGGCAATCCGATACCGGTCAGGCGAAGGCAGGCTTTCCGATCCAGCCGCGCCTCCTCGCCTTTTATGGAAAGGACTTCAAAATTGCGGCACAGATAGAGGAAGCTGATCACCCCGGAAAGCGCCTGAGAGAGATCCGTGGCAAGCGCCGCGCCGAACACGCCCATCTGGAAGGGCACAACGAACAGCAGGTCCAGCCCTACGTTCAGCACGCTGGTCAGGATCAGGAAATAGAGGGGCGTTTTGCTGTCCCCCAATGCGCGCATAATGCCCGCCACCATATTGTACAGGAAAATAAACGGGATGCCCGCAAAGATCCAGCCAATATAAGTGACAGCGCCATCCAGAATGTCGGCAGGCGTTTGCATCAGAATCAGCATAGGCCGCGTCAGTGAAACTGTCAGCACCGTAAGGATCACACTGCCAGCCAGGCACAGCCAGCCCGCATTCGCCACATGACGCCGCATCGCAGAATAGTCCCGCGCGCCGAACAACTGCGCGATCGGGATCGCAAACCCGTTGCAGACCCCGATCACGAATCCCAAAATCAGATAGTTTACCGAACTGGTTGACCCTACCGACGCCAGGGCGCTGACGCCGCAGTAGCGCCCTACAATGATGGTATCTGCCAAGGCGTAGAACTGCTGGAACAAGTTCCCCAGCACCAGCGGCAGCGTAAACAGCAGGATCACTTTGAGCGGAGTTCCGCTTGTCAAATCCTTTGTCATGATTCCCCATCCCCTATGATTCACTCACGGTTTTGCCACCGCGTCTGGTATTATAGCACGGCGCAGAGAAAATGCAATAGGATGGGACGGTGAATTTTCGGCAAAACAAACCTTTCCTGCCACGCAGTTCTTATTGAACGGCGCGCAGCAGATCAGACCAGTTATCCTCCATATCGGCCACCAGCTTGAACTGGGTTCTGGCGCGGTCAAGGTTCTGCGCCGGGCGCTGGATGTGGAAATAGTGATCTCCTTCCAGATAATCGGCCAGGAACCGCATCCCGCACTCCAGCGTCATCAAGCGCGCTCCCCACGGAAGCGTTTCCCGCTCAAGCGGCGTCAAGGCTTCTCCCACCACCTGCAGGAAACTGTGGGTATAGGCTTCGTACAGCGGCAGGCTGAAATGCACTTTGCTGGTGTCCGGCTCGTCTTCCGCGCAGTCGTTGGCCCCAAAACGGATAGAGTCCCCGAAATCGTTGGCGACAAGGCCGGGCATCACTGTATCGAGGTCGATCACACAAATCCCCTTCCCGGTCGCACTGTCCAGCAGTACGTTGTTCAGTTTGGTATCGTTGTGCGTAACGCGAAGCGGCAGCTTGCCGGCCGCCAGCAGGTCGGTCATATAGCGGCAGTCGTCCCGGCGCGCACAGACAAATTCGATCTCCCGGCGCACCGCTTCCGCGCGGCCAAAGGGGTCGCGCCGCACGGCGCTCTCGAAATCCGCCAATCTTTTGGGTGTGTCATGAAAACGGGGAATCGTTTCATGCAGTTTTTCAACCGGATACCGGGCCAACCGGCGCTGGAAGTTTCCGAAGGCCCTCGCACTCTCGCAAAAATCTTCGGCGTTTCTGACCGATTGCAGGCAAACCGTATCCTCAACAAAATCATAGACACGCCAGCATCCCCCGTCAGAGGCGCGGTAATACGCCTTCCCCTCCCGGGTCGGGCACACGTGCAGCGTTTCTCTGGCCGGGTCGCCGCCGTTGCGCAGGATCATAGCGCGCAAATACTCCGTAACGCCGCAGATGTTCTCCATCAAGAGATCCGGGTCACGGAAGGTGTCTGTATTGATCTTCTGCAAAATGTATCGCTTCGGGGCGCCGGGCGTATCGACCCGGACGAGATATGTTTGGTTGATGTGCCCTTCTCCGTACGGAACCGGATCGGCCGGCGTCCCCTGCCAATCCCACGCCTGTAAACATTCCTGCATGATGGTACTCCTCCTTTATCTGTACGACATTATAACACAATCGAAGGCAGTATAGGCATAAAATTTAAAAATCATGTAAAAAATGATCCGGCACAAAAGAAAAAACCGCGTACCTTTTCAGATACGCGGTTCTTCCTGGCAGGGGTAGACCGTCCACGGCTCTACCCAAAAGGCTGCCCAGCTCGCCAAGTGGCGCGGACACAAGGCCCGGCGGTTGCTCTCCGGCCTTTACCCGCGCCGGGTTGATCACGACGCGCACCCGGTGCGCGTTGGGGCCGTCGTCGTAGACGATGACCTTTTCCACCAACTCGCGGATCAGTGCGCGCAGCTGCTCTGGCGGCAGGCCGTCCAGGCGTATGCTGCCCCACACCCGGCAAAGCTGGTCCACCGTGGCGGCGGTGCTGCCGGTCTCACGGTCCAGGGCTTCGGCTTCGGCCAGCAGCTCGGCGCGCTGGGCCTGCATCTCTTTGATGCGCCGGATCGTGTCCGGGCCGTCCAGGCCGTTTTCAATGGCCGTGTACAGGCGGTCGATCTTGCGCTGCAGGGCAGCCGCCTGCTTGCGGTGCTCGGCAGCCTTTTCGGCGGGGCTGCCGTCCTGCTGCATGCTGGCCAGTACGGCCGCGCACAGCGCTTCCATCGTGGCCGGGTTCAGCACGATGCGCTGCAAATACTCGACGACGGCGTTTTCCAGCTTGTCGGCAGGCACCGCCCGCACATGGTCCCCGGCGGCGTGCAGCCGCTTTTTTGTGGTGCAGGCATAATACCGGTACTCCACCGGCGTTTCGCCGTGGCTTTTGTAGCGGCGCATTTCTCCGCCCATCGTACCGCCGCAGCCGCCGCAGTACACAAGCCCCGACAGCAGGTAAAATGCCTTTGCGCGCGCCCGGCCGCTTTTGTGGCGGCGCTTTTCCAGTTCTTCCTGCACCCGGCGGAAATCCTCCGGATCTATAATGCGCGGCATGCCGTTTTCAATATAGACCCACTCCGAGCGGGGTTTCAGCCGCCGCCGGCTGACATGCCCGTCAGGGTCGGCCGGCGCAAGCCGGTTCCAGACGTAGACCCCGGTGTATTTCTCATTGCGCAGGATCTCGTAGATGCTGTTTTTGCCGAACGGCTGCCCCCGGCGGGTCGTATATCCGCCGCGGTTGAGCGCGTCGATAATCGCGGCGTACCCGGCGTCCTGCAGGTACATGCGGAAGATGATCCGCACGGCTTCGGCTTCCCGCGGCTCGATCACAAACTTGCCGGTGGCTTTGTCCACTGCATACCCAAGCGGCGGCGGCCCGCCGGTGTTGCGGGCGCCCATGGCGTTCTCGCGCAGGCCCTTCATAACTTCCTGGGCTAGGTTGGCGCTGTACCATTGGTTGATCGCCTTGGTGATGTTGCGCATGAACTGCCCTTGCGGGCTGTCGTCGAAATGCTCGGTGGCCGAAAGAACCCGAACGCCATGCCGGCGCAACTGCGCTTCTACCAGCGTTTGCCGCTCGGCGTTGCGGAAAAAGCGGTCCAGCTTGTGCACGATAATGACCTGCGCGCCGCCGGCGATGGCATCGGCCACCATCTGCGAAAACTGTGGGCGTTCGCCGTTGCGGCCGCTGTTGCCGTGGTCTTTGTAGATTTTTACAAGGTCAAACCCGCAGGTGGCCGCGTAAGCCACGATGGCGCGCTGCTGCGCTTCGATGCTCTCTTCGCGCTGGCCGGTAGTAGACTTGCGGCAATACCCGAAAGCAATCGGCAGAACCGGCGCGGCTGCGTTATACATAAGCATACCCCCTATACAAGAGCCCCGGCGGGGACCATTTTGCTGACGTCGGCAAAATGGTGCGCCCGGCGGGGCTCTTTGCTTTGCAAATTACTGGATTTTTTCAAAAACCATAGTGGCCTGGATGCGGTCGCCGCCGCCGAAGCCTTTGCTGCCGCCGCTGGTGGTGTCGATGGTGTGCAGGCGGTAACCCTTGGCTGCCTGCTGGTTGATAACGTTTTCCAGTTCAGCCAGGTTGCCGGAGCCGGTGCCGAGGAACTTTTCTTTCAAGGTGACCTGAAGAACCACGTAGTGGTAGTTCTGGCCAGAAGCGGTAGAATACGTAGATTCCTGTTTCCAGTTTTCCATAAAGCCCATAATGATACCTCCTAAAAATAACCGCAAATGCGGGTTTTAACGATACCCTATTTTTACATTGATAAAGGGGTCATCCTCATATTTTTGGAATGTACCGTCTGAAAAGACCTCTTTATAGTCTCCACCGCCGATAAAAGCGGAAATGAATTTTACAGAGTGCTTATTTAGAATAGTTCGAACATGAACAGCTTCGTCAGCGCTGATATATCCGACCTTTTCGCCTGCGATCTGCACCATAACAGCGTTGTGGTCGTGGGGGTTCTTGTTTTCTTGAATCAATTTCACGGGCTTGTTGATGTACTTGTACCGATATACCCGGCGGCCTGCATGACCCTGCGCGGCCAGCGTCTTGCCTTGCTTTCTCCAGTCTGGATTTCTGGTGGCCAGCTTGCCGATATTCTCCAAATAGTAGTAAGTGCCGACGACCTCAAAAACTTCTTCCGTAAACGAAGAAGTTTCTTTTGTGGAATCGGGGTTCTTTGGGGTGGTGTGCTCATTTTGGGGATGCAAAACAGATTCGACTACCCCGGAGATAGCGCCAACAACAAAGGAAATCGCAAACATCGAAAGAAAAAGAACAACAACAGAAGAGAAAAGAGAAAGAAAAAAGGAGTTGCCCGTAGAAAGGTAATAGAAAAAGCTGAGAAGCCCGCAAACAGCCGACAGAGACCATATAACCTTTGAAGCTATGCCGGATGTGTTTTTCAGATATTTTTTCACGTAGAACACCCTTTGAAAAATACTTTTTACAAACCGCGGCACAGGCCGACGGCTTTGCCTTCGATTGAAACATCGTTCATTTCTTCTTTGCGGCGGATGATAGACGCGTAGGTCGGGTTTTCCGGCCGCAGCTCGATATAGTCGTCATGCAGATACAGATGTTTCAAGGTGGCTTCGTCACCGATGCGCACGGCGGCGATCTGGCCATTTTCTATGCGCACGTCCTTGCGGATGGCCACCAGGTCGCCGTCGTGGATCGTCGGCTCCATGCTGTCGCCCTCGCACTCCAGCGTAAAGGTGGCGCGCCAGGCAGAAGGGACGGAGACATAGCCTTCCAGGTTTTCCTCGGCGGTGATGGGCTCGCCGCAGGCGATGCGGCCGACGAGCGGGACAGTGTCCATATCAGGCATCGGAGAGAAACCCGGCGGGACAGATTGAGCAGGGGCTACAGGCTCCTTACGCTCTACATTGGAACGGCCAAGAAGATAATCCATATCTACATTGAATATATCCGCAATGGCTTCGCACGTTTCAAAATCAGGCTCGCGGCTGCCGGTTTCATACATACCTATAGTGCTGCGAGATATTTTAAGCATAGAAGCAAGCTGTTCTTGAGTTATACCTCGCTCAATTCGTAATCGTCTAATGACGGATGCGAAGTCAGCCAAAAAATCACCTCCAAGTAAACTTTAATTATACTTTATCACAAATCGTGATAAAGTCAACAGAAAAAAATGTCACAAAACGTGTTGACAAGAAATAAATGGCGGAGTATACTATAGGCACGGTCACGAAACGTGACAACTAGAAAGGAGTGACATATACAATAATGGATTCCGAAAAAATCGCAAAGAGACTTGTTGCCTTGCGGGGGAACGAAAGCAGAGAAGCCGTTGCGAAAGCGATTGGCGTGAGTGTTTCCGCATTGGCAATGTACGAAAACGGTGCCAGAATCCCGAGAGACGAAACCAAAAGGAGAATCGCGGAGCATTACGGTCGGAGCGTAGGGGAAATTTTTTTCGAGTAAAATGTCACGATAAGTGACATGTGCGAATTGCGCGGCGCTGCGGCCTGCCACAGTACCACCAGTCTACCACCTGACCCTTCCCATAGTCCGTACTGCAAAGGAGGTGAAAGGGATGCGCGACTTCTTCAAAGAAAACTGGCTAACCATTGTCTTATCAGCGGCCACAACCATTGTATACCGTCTGTTGACAGGTTGGTGATGATACTGACCACGATCGGGAGCCAAAGAGACCTAAGCATCAACCAAAAGCGCTGCTCAGTCTGGTACGCCTGGTAGATCAGGTACAGTTCCGATACGCAGTAGGTATCTTTGGAGATTGGCGCGTTGAAAGCGTCTTTCCCTTCCGTATCGGGGCGCACCAGCCCCATCTCATACAGAGGGCGAATGGTTTTCGGCTCGCACTTTGTGTGCGGGTGGTTGCTGATATAGCGCAACAGCCGCTTTTCGCTTTTGGTCAATACGATTCGTTCGCAAGAGGATTTGCGATCCATAAAAATCACCGTCCTTTGCCTAAGTTTACCACAACGGCACAGGACGGGAAACCCAAGTACGTACCGAAAAGGAGAAAACACCATGTTTATGTGGACAGAGAACATCAAAGAGGGCGCCCGGTACGACATCCCGCCCTACACCTACAAGTTCGAGATCGACACCGACGAAAAAGAACTGCTGGAAGACTTGAAACATGTGGTCTTCGGCATGGCTGAGAGGTTCGGCAACGAGTTCGCCAAAATCTACGGGGAAATGAAAACCGAAAACGGGATCGCGAACTGGAAGCTCACGACCAAAGACCGCATGGTGGCCGGCTTCCTGGAGATCGCCTGTGAAATCTGCAAAGACCGCAGCGACCAAAACCGAGAGACCCAACGCCATGTCAAAGGCGATCCGGCCGGCGAGGTCACCATCGAGGTGAAAACCGAGGGCCTCGATGAAACGCTGGAAAAAGCGAAAGCGCTGCGCCGTGAGCTCGAAGCAGCCAGAGAACTTGCGGATGAATTGGACAAGCATCTCAACGAATTCAAACACTAAAGGAGCACCCCATGCCGCAACGAACACTCACCATCACCGGCGTGCAGACGCCCGGCGAATCGGCCGTAAGCGCCCCCATGCTGACGGCCGAGGGAATCCAAGCTGTGGCGCCGTACCTGGTGGAACTTTTTAAGGCAGCGCTGGCCGAAAGCCAGGGAAAGGACGCGACACCATGACACATACCCAAAAAGTCACCATAAAGATGGCGCTTGCCGTCTATGCCGAGCACTGCAACCAAATGATGTACATTTTGAAAAGCAAAGAATCGGCGGAATACAACAAAAAAGAGATCGAGTATATAAAGGACGCCATGGCGGCCATAGATGAACTGGAGGTAGACCATGAACCCCCGCAAGCATAACCACGCCCGCCGCCTGGCCCGCGCCGGCATCCAGTTCGCCGCCGTGCTGCTGGCGCTGTACCTGCTGGCGGCCGTGGCCGCGCTCAACATCCCGGCGGTGCTGCTGGCCATCCTGGCCGAAAACGCCCTGCTGGGCATCTACTACAAACTGGAGGCGCCGCGCCATGCTGACACCGCAGAAGATCCGCGTTGCATTTGAATACAAAAAGCCCGAGCGCTACCAACTCGCCTATGAATCGATCGTCGAGATCATGCGCAACACGGCCATACCGCGGCACAAAAAGCTGCAGGCCATCGGCATGACCATCGACGCCGCAGAGTCCGGCATGCTGCGGGCCGAGAAATTGAGGTGATCGTCATGCCAAAGCCGACCACCACCGCCCCGGCGGACCGCCGCGCGCTGATCGAGCAGCTGGCCCCGCTGGTTTGGCGTGACCGCCAGCGCGAAGCCGAGCACTACGCCGCGCTGCATAAGACCACGCGGCCGCCGTACTACTTCCTTAACGTCAACCACCCGATCATCAAGCGGCTGTACCTGCGCTACCTGCACCACTCGCTGGACGGCGGCGCGCTGACGCCGCCCATCAGCGACCTGGACCGCGTGCGGTTTGAGCTGAGCCTGCTGCACCCGGCGGTGCTGCGCATGCTGGCCGAGGAATACGCCGAGAGAGAGGACACCCCCGATGACCTACCTATTGTTGAGCCTGCGCCGGCCTTACACCGCGCTGATGCTGGCCGGCAAGAAAACGCTGGAAATCCGCAAGACGGCCCCCAAGGCGGCGCAGACCGCCATGCCGGACCTGCGGGTGCTGCTGTATGAAACGCGCAGCGCCGGCGGCTGCGGCATGGTGCTGGGCATGGTCCGCTGCCGGGCCGTGCACCCGGTGCGCGGCATAGACCTGCAAGAGGTCTGCGCCCGCGCCTGCCTGACCAGCGCCGAGCCGGTGACCTTCCCGCAGCCGCTGCCGCTTACCGCGTTTGGCGTCGGCTGCGCGCCGCAAAGCTGGCGCGCCCTGGACCCGGCGGCCGTAAACGCCGCCCTGGCAAAAAAATAAGGCCGGCCCCCGCTACGGGGCCAGCCGTTGGCAAGCGCGTGGCTTGCAAAAAAGTTCGCAACATCATTATAGACCACGCGCTGGAGCCTGTCAAGACGCAGCGGCCGCCCGGCCGCTATATGGGCTTGTATAGGGTAATAAAAGAACGACGGTGCCCTGCCGGGGAAAGGGGTACAGGGGAAAACGAGGGCGGGCCACGCCCACGCTGCCACCCCTGCCGCCCGCCCGGCCCGCCCGGCGTTGTCCCCTGCGTAGCCCCCATTGTTTTTTTCACCAAAAGAGGGAGTTATGAGAGCTTACCAGCGCGAACGGCGCTACCTGTGCGGCAGGTCCGCCCGGGCGGCGCAGTACCAGGAAGTCGAGATCTACCCGCTGCCTACGCGGGACCCGCGCAGCCGGGCGCTGGACCGCCAGCACGCCCAGGCCCCGCCGTTCCGCGGCACACCCAAGGCACAGGCCAACCACAACGCCAAAATGGCGCGGAAATGGTTCCACAGGCTGGCCGTCAGCAACTTTGACCGCACCGACACCCACACCACGCTGACCTATGCCGCCGATCTGCGGCCGGAAACACCGGAACAAGCCTGGCGGGATTTCCGCAATTTTATGAGGCACATCCGGGACCGATGCCGCGCCGCAGGGCTGGACAAGCCCGAATGTCTGGCCGTAATGGAATGGCAGGAAGCCGACCCGGATGCCGGCCAGAAAGCAGTGGTCCCCCACTTCCATGTACTGCTGCGCTGCGGGCTTGCCCGTGATGAGATAGAGGCTTGCTGGCATCGAAAGGGGGTTCGCCTGGGCCGCGCCAACGCCGACCGCCTGCAACTGGACAAAGGCAGTCTGGAAGCCCTGGCCAACTACATGATGAAGCATCCCAACCGCAAGCACCGCTATTATCGAAGTCGGGGCATTCGTAACCCCGTGATGCCCCCGCCCCGGGATGGCCGCTACACCCGGCGGCAGGTGGAACGTCTGGCCACAGACAGCGCTCTGCTGCACAGCCCGGAATACTGGGCCCGACGGTACCCCGGCTGGGAGCTGAACGAAGCAAGCGCCAACTACAACGATTTTCTGGGCTGGTCCATCAGCCTGAAATTGCGACGACGAAAAGGAGGATGACCCAATGGAGTACATTGTGATGGCGGCCGTGGCAGCCCTGGGGCTGTGGGCCACCTGGCTGAGCGGCCGGGACGTTGGCATGCGCAACGCTGCCAGGATGGCCGAGGAACAGGAAGACCCCACGTTGATGCTGAAAATCGAAACGAAAGGAGACCCTAAGGATGGAGTACATACTGATGAGTATCCGTGCCCGGTATGCAGCGCTGATCCTGTCCGGGCGGAAAACGAGGTAGGCGTAAGCTGTCCACCGCAGAGTTGGCGGAAACTGCGGGAAACTCAAATTGCCATGGCAGGAGGAAGCCGCGATGAGTGAAACGACCTTCAACATGTTCAACCTTGGAATTTGCAAGTGCTGCGGCCAGAGCCGCCACCTTTCCAGCCCGGCGGCAACACAGGAGGATGCAGACCAGCGGGCCACGCAGGAATGTACCTGTATCCAGGGCAAAACGGTGCGCGGCCAGATGGAGGAGCGCCGTGTTTTACAGGAAATCTTCCCGGATGTAGGGGACGAAGTCCAGAATCTGCTGCGCGAGGTTGCGCGGATGATCCGGGAGGAGCAGATCTACAGTGGCACCAGCATCAAAGTGGCCGAGAACGTAGTGGCAAAATTCAGCCTGAAAAAAGGCGTGGTGAGTATCGTCCGGGCTGAAAAGGTAGAGCAGTCCCGCAGCATCTGACCATGGGGCTTACCGAAAAAGACCTGGCCCGCCTGGGGCCGGCGGCGCAAAAGCAAATACGGGCAGCACTGTCCCGGCGGGATACTGCCCAAAAGGCACGGCATTTGCAGACAAGCGCCGCCCGGCGGGGCCCGCTGCTGCCGGAAGCCGACAGCGAACTGGAGCAGCGCTACTACGCCGCCGAACTGTGGCCCAAGATCATGGCCGGGTTGGTGGCGCAGGTAGAACTGCACAAGCAGTTTCTACTCTACCCGGCGGATACCTACTGCGGTCTGCGGCTGCCCGCCGCCCACTATACGCCGGATTTTTTCATAACCTACCAAAACGGCGTGGTGGAGGTGGTCGAGGTCAAAAGCGCCGCCGTGCGCAAACTGCAGCGGGATTACATCTACCGCCGCCGGCTGTTCATCGAGCGCTACGCCCGGCCCAACGGGTGGAAATTCACAGAGTACATACAGGAGTAAGCGAATATGGAAACCGAAACAAAACCACTGGCGCTGACCTACGCGCAGTTTTTGGAACGAAAAATCGACGTCGCCCCGCTAGTAGGGTTGGATGTACAGCCCGATCAGCTATCCTCCGCCCTGAAGCCCCACCAGCGCGACAGCGTGCTGTGGGCGCTGCGCGGCGGCCGCCGTGCCCTGTTCGCGGCGTTCGGCCTGGGCAAGACCGTCATGCAGTTGGAATGGGCGCGGATCGTGGCCGAGCGAACCGGCGGGCAGGTGATTATCGTGGCCCCGCTCAACGTGCGGCGGGAGTTTTACGACGACGCCACCCACATCCTGCACCAGCAGCCGCCCGTCTACGTCAAGACCCAGGCGGAGGCCGACGCCATCAAGGCCCGCGTGCCGGTCGTCATCACCAACTATGAACGGGTGCGCGACGGAGACATCGACCCCCGGCGGTTTGCCGGCGTGACGTTGGACGAGGCCGCCACGCTGCGCAGCTTTGGCAGCAAGACCTACCAGGTGTTCCTGGACAAGTTCAAGAGCGTGCGCTACAAGCTGGTCAACACGGCCACGCCCAGCCCCAACCGCTACAAGGAGCTCATCCACTACGCCGGGTTCCTGGAGATCATGGACACCGGCCAGGCGCTGACCCGCTGGTTCAAGCGGGACAGCACCAAGGCCAACAACCTGACCCTCTACCCCGGCCGGGAACGCGGATTCTGGATCTGGTGCGCCAGCTGGGGGCTGTTTTTGCAAAAGCCCTCTGACCTTGGCTACAGCGACGAGGGCTACAGCCTGCCGCCGCTGGAAGTACGCTACCACCGCCTGCAGACCGACCTGGCCGACGCCGGCAGCGAGCCCAACGGCCAGATGAAGCTCATGCGGGACGCCGCCTTCGGGCTGCGGGACGCTGCGCGCGAAAAACGCGAGAGCATCGCCGCCCGGGTGGCTGAGGCAAAGCGCATCATCGACGAAGCCCCGGCGGATGAGCATTTCGTGATCTGGCACGACCTGGAAGCCGAGCGCCACGCCCTGACCGCCGCCCTGCCGGAGTGCGTGGACATCCATGGAACCATGGACCTGGAAGAACGCGAGCGACGTGTCGAGGCATTCGCCTACGGCGAGACGCGGCTGTTCGCCACCAAGAAGAGCCTGTCCGGCTCCGGCTGCAACTTCCAGCGGTATTGCCACCGGGCCATCTTCCTGGGCATCGACTATGAGTTCAATGACTTCATTCAGGCCATCCACCGCATCTACCGCTTCTTGCAGACCCGGCCGGTCGTCATTGACATCATCTACATGGACAGCGAGGAGGAGATCCTCCGGGTGCTCAAGCAGAAGTGGAAGCAGTACGAGGAGCTGACCGAAACCATGGCCGGGATCATCCGGGAATATGGCCTGGGCACCGCCGCCATGGAAAGCCTGAAACGAACGATAGGAGTGGAGAGAGTGGAAGTTACCGGCGAGCACTACCGTGCCATCAACAACGATTGTGTAGAAGAACTGAAGAACTGGCCCGACAACAGCGTGGACATGATCCTGACCAGCATCCCCTTCGGCAATCACTATGAGTACAGCCCCAGCTACAACGATTTCGGGCACAACCCGGACGACGACGCTTTTTTCCAGCAGATGGAGTACCTGACGCCCAATCTGCTGCGCGTGCTGCGGCCGGGACGGGTGGCAGCCATCCACGTCAAGGACCGCATCCTGTTCGGAAACGCCACCGGCCTGGGCATGCCTAGCGTCGAACCATTCCACGCCGATACCATCGCCCATTTCCGCAAGCATGGGTTCGTCTTTTTCGGCATGGTCACCATCGTCACCGACGTGGTGCGGGAGAACAACCAGACCTACCGCCTCGGCTGGACCGAGCAGTGCAAGGACGGCAGCAAGATGGGCGTCGGGTGTGAAGAATACCTGCTGCTGTTCCGCAAGCTGCCCACCGACACCAGCAAAGCCTACGCCGATGTGCCGGTAAAAAAGAGCAAGGACGCCTACACCCGCGCCCAGTGGCAGATCGATGCGCATGGATTCTGGCGGTCCAGCGGTGACCGGCTGGTGACCAAGGCCGAGTTGCAGGCCGCGCCGGTGAGCAAGCTGCAGGACCTCTACCGCCGGTACAGCCGCCAGAACGTCTACAGCTATGAAGATCATGTGGCACTGGCCAAGCAGCTGGACGCCGACGGCCGTCTGCCCGCCACCTTCATGGTCTGCGCACCGGGAAGCTGGACGGACAGCGTGTGGGACGACATCAACCGCATGCGTACCCTCAACACCAGCCAGCGGCTGAAAAAGCGGGAGCTGCACATCTGCCCCCTGCAGCTGGATGTGGTCGAGCGGGCCATCACGCGGTGGAGCAATCCGGGCGACCTGATCCTGGACCCGTTCGGCGGGCTCATGACGGTGCCGTACATGGCCGTCAAGATGGACCGGCGCGGCGCGGGCATCGAGCTCAACAGCGACTATTTCCGCGACGGCCTGGGCTACCTACAAGAAGCTGAGGACGCGCGCGACGTGCCGACGCTGTTTGACCTGGTAGAGGGGGTGGCGACTTGAACTGCTCAAAACGCCGCCACGACGGCGGGGCCTACCGCCGCATGAAAACCATGACCGCCGCCCACGCCAAGCCCGGCAAGGACCGCACCAAGGCCCGGCGGAAACCGGCCCAAAGAAAGAAGGCCAGGAAGTCATGAAAACAGTCCAACAGATTATGCAGGAGACGAACGCCCAGGCCAACATCCAGAATTTCCGCTACATGCAGCAGCACTACACCCCGGATTTTTTCATCACCTACCAAAACGGCACGGTCGAGGCGGTAGAGGTCAAGAGCGCCGCTGTGCGCAAACTCCAGCGGGACTACATCTACCGCCGCCGGCTGTTCATCGAGCGCTTTGCCCGCCCAAACGGCTGGCGCTTCACCGAGTACATACAGGAGTGACTGACATGGAAAAATTGCAAACCGCGCTGGCCGCCATTGAGGACCAGCAGCAAAAGCACAAGCAAGGGTCTGCCCCGTGGTGCGTGGGCGAGCAGCTGAAGGATATGCTGCGCGCCGAGCCGGCCCTGGCCCCGCTGGTGGAGCAGGACCTGGCGCAGCCCGGCATGGACCTTGCCGGGTGCGAGCTGAAGATCCGCGACTTTGCCGGCAAGCACAAGGACGGAAACGTCGGCTTTTGCGGCCCGGCGGACGCCGAGCGGATCATCCGCGAGTTTTACGGCCTGCCGCCGCGCGGCGAAGCGCCGGCGGCCAGCGCGAAACGGGCGCGCAAGGTCATCCGCCTGACGGATTTTTTGTAAGGGGGCGGGCCGGATGATGACGAACAAAGAGGTGGAGGCCGCGCTGGACAAGATCCAGCCGCCGGACGACCTGTTTGAACAGATGGCGCGCCAAAAGGACGGCTTTGCCAAAAACACGGTACTGGCGTTTAAGCGGATCAGCAACGGCGAAGCGCAGGGGCTTGCCGACCGGGATGCGCGGTGCACCGACGACCCGCCGGCGGTGCTGTGGTGCAGCGCCTGCCAGCAGGCCGGCGTTGTAAACTGGATGGGCGACAAGGAACCGGAAGAACGCCCCTGCCATAGCGCCTGGGTGCCGTACAAAAAGCGCAAGATCATGCTGCACGACACCACAAAAGAAAGCGTAGAGGTGCGGGAAGAAGGAGACGGGATCGCGTGCCCCTGGTGCGGGGCAAAAGGCGCCCTGCGCCACAGCGAGTATATGCGCCAGGGCGTGTGTGAGCAGCTGATCCCCACCGTGCCGTATGTACTGGGCGAAGCCCTGCTGCTGGTGCAGTGGATCGCCGAGGAACGGATCGTGCCCGACGGGCTTGCCTGGCGCAAAGACCGCACCGTGCTGCCGATGCGCGCCTGGCTGGCGGAAGAGCGCGGTGTGCGGGTGTGGGCAAAAACGGTGCGCCGGTACGGGCACTGCTTTGAGCGGCTGAGCGGCTGGGAACCGCGCCAGTACAACGGTGACAAGCTGGCGACGCCCTACTTCTACACCCGCCGCCCGCCGAAGCTGGCCGGCACCTGGCTGGAAAACAGCAAGCTGTGGCAGTGGATGCGCGAGACATACGAACTGCAGACCTTTGCGCCGCTGGCCTACCTGGCGCTGTACCGCAAGCACCGCAATGCCGAGGTGCTGGTCACTGCCGGTTGCGGCGCGCTGCTGGGCGGATGGATAAAAAAAGAGTGTGCCGTAGAAGACTGGTACAGCAGCGCCGCCCGATACAAAGTGCCGAAGCTGGCCTGGGTGCAGTGGAAGCAGCGCCGGCCCAGCGCCATGCTGGGGCTGACGCGCCAGCAGCTGCGGGAATGCCTGGGCGCGCAGTGCAACGATACGGCAAAAACGGTATACATACGCAACGGCGCGGCGCAGGGCCTGAGCATGGAAGAATGCGCCGCACTGTGCAACTGGTGCGACGAATACTGCCTGCTGGAGATGATGGCACAGTGCAAGGCGCTGCCCGGCGGGCTGCAAAAGGGCATCCGCTACCTGCAAAAGCAGAAAAAAAGTTGGTCTTTTTTGCACGACTACTGGGACATGCAGGCAAAGCTGGGCGTGGACCTGGACGCCGACGCGGCCCTGCGCTGGCCCAAGAACCTGCTGGCCGCCCACGACCGGGCGGCGGCCGCGCTGAAGTACGAAAAGGACAAGAGAAAAGAGGCAGCCTTTGCCCGCATGACCGACCGCCTGCGGGGGCTGTGCTGGGCGCATGACGGCATCTGCATCCGCCCGGCGGAGAGCATCCGCGAGCTGGTGGAAGAGGGCAAGGTGCTGCACCACTGCGTGGGTGGCTACGGCGACGCGCACTGTGCGGGGCGGTGCATCTTCTTCATCCGGCACGAACGCCGGCCGGAGCGCAGCTGGTATACCTTGCAGGTTGACGTGGCCCAAAAGAGGGTGCTGCAAAACCACGGCTACAAAAACGAGTACGTCGGCGGGCGGGTGCGGAAAATCCCGCAGGCGGTAGAGGACTTTGTGGACGCCTGGCAGCGGGAAGTGCTGGCCAAGTGGACGCTGCCGATGGACAAGAAACCCAAAAAAGAAGCCCGGGCCAAAGCCGGGCACGCGGCATAAGGAGGCGCGAGACCATGGAAGAGATGAAACAGCTGACCTTGATCCCGGACGGGACGCCCGAGCAGGCGCAGGCCATGAGCCTGCACTGCGAGATCATGGCCACGGCACAGGCAGCCGCCGACAGCCTGCTGGCGCTGGGGCGCAAGCTCAAGCAGATGCGGGACACCGGCGGGTACCGGCACCTGGGCTTTGCCAGCTTTGGCGAGTACACCGAGCAGGCCGTGGGTATCCGCCAGCGGCAGGCCTACAACTACATATCGGTGGTTGAGAATGTTCCCGCCCGGCTGGTGGAGGAAAACGCGGCCGCCGGCGTGACAAAGCTGGCCCTGCTGGGGCGCATGGCCCCGGCGGATCAGCGGGAGGTGGCCGGGCAGGACCTGGCCAACATCACGGTGGCCGAGCTGAAAAAGCTGGTGGAGGAGCGCAACGGGCTGAGTGAGCAGTTGAGCATGATTCAGGACACTGCCCGGCCCGCCGCCGAGGCAGAGAGCTATGAAGTAGACATGGAGGCACTGCGAGCCCAAGCGCTGGAGCAGGCCAGGGCCGAAGTGGCCGCCGAGCATCGGAAGGAACTGGCGGAACAGAGCCGCCGCCTACAACAGGATCACCTGGAGGAAATGGACCGGCAGATGCACAAGGTGGCTGCCGACCAGCAGGACGCCCTGGAATGCCGCATGCGGGAATACCGGCAGTCCACAGACCGGGAGGCAGAAGAAAAGGTCCGCAAGATCAGGGCGGAAGCCCAGGAAAAAATCAAGAAGGCAAAGGCGGAGGCAGCCCAGGCCGCGGAGAAAAAACTTGCAGAAGAGCGGGAAGCTGCCCGGCGGGACCAGGAAGAAAGGGACCGCGCAGACCTGGAGGCGGCACGCCAGGAGGCCGCGGAAGCCCGCGCCCAGGCCGAGGAGACCGCCCGCAAGCTGCAGTTGAACGCCAGTGAGGAGAGCATCCGCTTTGCCCTGCTGTTTGAGCAGCTGCAGGGCGCGGCGGGGGCCATGATGGACCTGGTGGATGCTCTGACAGCCGCCGGCCGCGCCGAGGAAGCCGGAAAGCTGCGCGCCGCCCTGGCCGGAGCCCTGCAGGCGCTGGCCGGACAGGCGGCCGATGAAGGAGAGGAGCACCATGTTTGAACCGATGGCGATGTCCCCGTCACCTTCTGAAAAACGAAAGGAGAAAACGATGAAATCGACAACCAAGATTGTGACCAAGCTGTGCCGATGTGGCAGGATCATGGAGAACGTACCACAGCAGCGGGTGCTGTGCGAGGTATGCCGCAAGGAGCAGGAGAAGCAAAAGCTGGAGGCCCACCGCTCCCCCTATGTGCAGGATACCGCCCGGCGGGCCTCCCGTCCCCGGGCCAAGTCGCAGCCCTACAAGAGCATTGAACAGTGTGTGCGGGAGGCCAAGGCCCTGGGCATCAGCTATGGGCAGTTCGTCGCCCGTGGGCTGGATCGGATGTGAAGCCATGACCAGAAAAAAGTACATCAAGGTGCTGATGAGCCTGGGCGCGCAGCGCAACGAGGCTAACCGGCTGGCGGAATACCAGCGCCTGCAGCATGGAAGCTACACCGACATCAGGACCGACGGATGGCCCAGTTTGCACCTGTTCGGCCTGCGGTGCGCCGTCATTGCGCAAAAGATCGTGGAAAAGGTGACAGATGCGGTCATGCGTTGCAGTACGAGCATGGTGGATCTGGGCCGAGAGATCGACACGCTTTCCGGGATCACCGACGAAGCGACAGAAGGGATAGAGCAAAATGAAGAATTTGACCTATGACAATGAAAATGCACGTTGCGTGCCCTACGACAGCCCTCCGCCGGGCCTGACGGCGCAGCTGCACCGGCTGGTGACGGAGGAACGGCCGGGAGCCTGCGTCGGCTGCGGTTTTGAGCACAACTGCCGTCGGGACGGCTGCGCCGTGCTGCGCAAGGTCAGCCGGATCGTGGCTGCGACGGGGAAAAGGGGGACTACATCATGAAAGAATATTTGAAGATTCCTTCGCCATTGACTATCGAGACACTGAAAAAAGAGTTCGGAATTGCGGCTGTGGATTTCTACCAGGCCAGGATTAACGAGCGGATCACAATGGGAAAGATTTATCGAAATCCGCTGAAAACCATCTGGCTGTGGGCCACCGAGGACAGGCAGACAAATCAAGGATTCTGGACGACCTATCGCGGGCACACCTGCCGCAGAAAAAAATACGGGGGCTCTTGAATATATGACCTATGAGGAAAAAGTCTGCTGGCTGCGGCGGTACCGCCAGGCCCTGCGTGCCGAGGACCGCCTGCGGGACCAGATCCGCGCCGTGCGTGCCCGAATGGAATCCACATCACAGGCCCTGCGCCCCGTAGTGGGTGGGGGCAGCGGGGACGGAAATGCCATCGAGCGGGGTGTCGAACTGCTGGACCGATACCAGCAGACCCTGCGGGATCAGGTGGAAGAATCGGAACGGACCCGGCGGGACATTGAGGCGGCCATCACCGAACTGCCCGATTCCCTGCAACAGGAGGTACTGCAGGCCCGGTATATTGACGGGCTGCCGGTGTGGAAAACAGCCAACCGGCTGTATATATCCGAGAGCTGGGTCAAGGAGATTCAGAGAAAAGCCATAGAAAACCTCAAAATAGTGTCCGCCAGTGTACCTTTGGATGAGGTAAAATAGTAACATCAAAGAACGCAAGATAACCTCCTGCGGATTTGATGCGTGATAACCTCCAGGGGCATGGCCCCAGCGCACGCGCGTCGTCCCGTATATGGGCGCCACCCGCCGGCTGAGATGCCGGCCCTATAAGCCGTACAGCCACCGCCACCTGTCCGCAGGCGGAAGGGCGCAACGCCACAAGCGAAGCGCGGGAGCAAGGCCCGCGTACGGCACCACTTGGGCACACCAAGTTGAGCACCTGCCTCTGTGTGTCGGGCAAGGTGCGTGTGACCGATTCGCGTCGATCGCATACTGGGCAGCTCCCATCCGTGAAAGTCGGACGCCTGTGTGCAGCGATATGTACAGGAGCCCTCGGCACCCGCCGGGGGCTTTGTCATGCCCCGCCCCGGCCGCAAGAGGCAGGGCAGGCGTTTTGCAAGCCCGCCCGGCAGGCGGGACAGGGATCAATCATCTTTGACAGCAGAGCTTGTGGCCCTGCGCTGCCGGGCGGCTATTTTTTGAGATACCCCCGGCGGGCCGTTTCCCGGCACCCGCCCCGGGGTGAGGTTTACCATGGGAAATCCACGCTATGCCAACGGCGCCCTGCGCCGCAAGTACCGCGCCCGGTTCCGGGCCATGGGTTGCCCCTGCGGGATATGCCAGGGGCGGCTGGGCCCTATCCATTACGACGAACCATCGGACGCACAACACCCGCTGTCCTTTGTCATAGACGAGATCCGGCCGGTGTCCAGATGGCGCGAGTTCGGCTATGACTCCCCCCGGGCCGCCGCCGAGGACTGGAGCAATCTGCAGCCGGCGCACTACTGGTGCAACGCGCAGAAAAGCAATCATACAGGGGATGCCCCGGTGGTGTCGGTAAAAAATCATTTTATTCGAGACGGCCGCTGGTGACCCCGGGGGGAGGCCCCCTCCCCCGGGGGACGGGCGACCACCTCGGCGCCGTCAGCGCCGATTTACACACAGGGATTTTTTGAAAGGGTGCAGCTATGGCGAAAATGAAAACGGTCAACGCCAGGGGCACCCGGCGGCAAAAGCTGAAAAACCTTGCTGCCGTGCTGGCCGAAAGCATCGACAAATGCGAAGATGCACGCGCCCTGCCGCAGCTTGCCAAGCAGTACCGGGAGACGGTGCGCGAGATCGAAGAACTGGAGGGTGCAGAACACCATGGCGACGAGATCGGCGAAATCCTCTTGCAGCGCAAAGCTGATGGGAAGCCAGGAGCCGTCCGCCCGGATCGCACCGCGTTATAAGACATCCGACGGCCCGGACGCAGAAGCGCTGCTGGCCGTCGTTGGCCTGATCCTGGACCCATGGCAAAGCGGTGTGCTGTGCGACTGGATGGGCCGCGACGCCGCCGGCCGCTGGGCCGCGTCGTCCTGCGGCGGCAGCGTGCCGCGCCAAAACGGCAAGACGCTGGTGCTGCAGGGCCGCGCAATAGCCGGTATGGTGCTGCTCAACGAGAATGTCGTCTACACCTCGCACCTGCAAAAGACTTCGACAGAGACCTTCAGCGAAATGCGGGACATCTTCGAGCACCCCAAACTCAAGCCTTACGTGAAAGACATCCGAAACGCGCTCGGCCGCGAGGAGATCATCCTCAAAAGCGGGGCGCGTATTAAATTTCTGGCCCGCACGCGCAACGGTGGTCGCGGCCAGCACGGCGACCTGCTGATCTTCGACGAAGCCCAGGAACTGGACGAGACTGCACAGGAATCGTTCCTGCCGGCGATCTCGGCCAGCCGGAACCCGCAGACCATCTACATCGGTACGCCGCCAGGCCCGGATGTGACCGGCACGGTGTTCCGAAATTTCCGCGAACGCGCGCTGCAAAAAAGTTCCCGGCGCATCGCATGGTTTGAGTACTCAGTGCAGGAGATCGGCGACGTGAAAGATCCAAAGCGATGGGCGAAAACAAACCCCGCCCTGGGGCGGCGTATGCTGCTGTCCACCATCGAGGGAGAAGCCGAGCAGATGGCGCCGGATTCCTTCGCGCGGGAGCGCCTGGGCTGGTGGAGCCCGAAACCGACCGAACACGCCGAGTACATCCTCATAGAGGACGCATGGGACCGCTGCGTCAGCGACGAGCAGAAGCCGGACGGCAAGACCGCCTACGGCGTCAAGTTCGCCGCCGACGGCAGCGCGGTCTGCCTGTGCGGCGCGGTGCTGCCCAAAGACGGGCCGGCGCGTATCTCGCTGATCGAGCTGCAGCCCGGCGGGCGTGGAATCGCCTGGCTGGCCGATTGGCTCAACGCACGATACGGCAAGGCGAGCTGCGTTGTCATCGACGGGCGCGGCGGCGCCGACGTGCTGGTGGACCGCATCCGCGACGTATGGAGGGTCAAAACCGCGGTAGTGCGCCCGTCGGCGCGGGACGTGGTGGCGGCGGCCGGCCTGCTGATCAACACCATCAACGAGGGCGGCCTGACCTGGTACCGCCAGCAGCAGGCCCTGCGGGAGAGCGCCGTCACGGCCACAAAACGACCCATTGGCGGCGGCTTTGGCTTTGGCGGTGACAACAGCCTGCCCATCGAAGCCTGCGCGCTGGCACTGTGGGGCGCCAAGACCAGCCGCAGGGACCCCACCAGAAAAATGCGCATCGGGTAAAGGAGAAAACATGACCACTTTGAACTTTGGCGCGGTCGAGGGCCTGACCGAGACGGAACGCCAGCAGCTGCAAGACCTGGCCGGCGTGTACAACTACCACCAGAGCGGCAACACGGTCAAAAACAAGTACTATGAAGGCCATGTGACGCTGAACGACGTCAACCTCGGCATTGCGCTGCCGAACGGGCTGCGCGGTATGGAGATCGGCTGCAACTGGGGGCAAAAGGCCGTCGACGCCCTGGCCGACCGCAGTATGTTCGACGGCTTTGTGGGCAGCGGCGCAGCGGCCGAGACGATGACGCAGCTGGTGGCCGGCAACCGCCTGCTGGCCGAGTACGCCAAAGCCTGCCGCGAAGAACTCAAATACGGCTGCGTGTTTGCCACGCTCTCGGCCGACCCGGCGCTGCGCTGCCGCATCCGCTTCCATTCACCCGCCACCTCGGCGGCGCTGTGGAACGGCGAAAAAGGCCGCATCGACTGCGGGCTGGCCATCATCGACACTGTGCCGGACGAGAAATTCAAGGGCACCTGGCGGCCGCACATCGTCAACCTGTACACCGACGACGCCGTCCTTGTGCTGACCGCGCAAAACGGCGTATGGACCGCTGAGCGACATGCGCACCGCATGGGCCGCCCGCTGATGGAGCCGATGATCTGGAACGCCACGTCGGGCAAACCGTTCGGGCGCTCGCGGCTTAAAAAGGCGGTGCGGGCGCTGATCGACGACTACATCCGCATCATCGCCAACGCCACCATCGCGCTGGAGTTCGACACAACGCCGCAAAAGTACCTGCTGGGGCTGACCGACGACCAGTACGACGCGGTCGTATCCAACAAATTCAAGCAGTACGTCGGCGCGATCCTGGCCTCGACCACCAACCCAGAGACCGGCGAAAACCCGCAGTTTGGCCAGCTGGCGCAGGGCAGCCTGCAGCCGCACGTGGACAAAATGCGCATGACCGCCACCCAGTTCAGCGCGGCCACCGGGCTGACCATCACCGACGTCGGCATCATCAACGACGCCAACCCCACCAGCAGCGACGCCATCCTGGCGCAAAGCCAGACACTGGTGCTGATGGCCCAGCAGCTCAACACCAGCAACGGAGACGCGCTGCGCACCATCGCCCAAATGGCACAGGCCATCGTCCGCAACGTGCCGCTGGACCAGCTGAGCGACGAAGAACGCGACGTTATGCCGCACTTCAAAAACCCGGCCATGCCCAGTGTGGCGGTGACGGCGGACGCCGCCATCAAGATTGCCTCGGCCCGGAAGGAGTTCGCCAGCACCGACACCTTCCTCGAAATGATCGGCTTCAACCAGGCGGACATCCGCCGCATCAAGGCCCAGGAACAGCGGGTGCGCGGGCAGCAGCTGCTCGTTGAGGTGGAAAATGAAAATAACGGAGAAAACCTGGGTTGAGTATGTGACCCGGCTGTCCCGCCTGAACGAGCGGGCGGGCACCGAGATGGCCGCCTACATCGCCCGGAACGGCACGGCGGACACCCAGGCCCTCATCGAATACGCCTACGCCCTGGTGCAGAAATATGGCGAGGGCAGCGCCGAACTGGCCTGCCAGATGTACGACGCGGTGGCCGAAGCCTCCGGCGCGGAAGTTCCCCCGGCGGAACCCGCCGCCCCCGCCAGCTACAGCGAGACCGCCAGCATGGTCACCGGCACCCGGCAGAGCCCGCCCCTGCTGCAGAGCGGCGTCAGCCGCCTGGTCAAGCGGGCCGGGGCCGACACCACGCTGCAAAACGCCATCCGCGACGGAGCCGAGTGGGCCTGGGTGCCCCATGGAGACACCTGCGCCTTTTGCCTCACGCTGGCAAGCAACGGCTGGCAGCCTGCCAGCAGGAAGGCGCTCAAAGGCGGCCACGCCCAGCACATCCACGCACACTGCGACTGCGAGTATGCCATACGCTTTGACAGCAACACCAACGTGGCCGGGTATGACCCGGACAAGTATCTCAAGCAATACTACGCCGCGGGCGGCGACATCAACGCCATGCGCCGGGCACAGTACGCCCGGGACAAGGGCAAGATCAACGCGCAGAAACGCGCGGCCTATGCGGCGCGGCGGTTGCGGGAACGGGCGGTGCGTGGTATACTGGACGAGATAAGGGGCGGCTATCTGCCCATCACAGAGCAGTCCCTCCAAGCCGTGCAGCCCTTTGCCTGCCGCACGCTGGACGAGGCAGGCCAGCAGGGGTTAGCTCAAGCACACCGGGAACTGCTGCAGGAAGCCGCGGGCCGCCCGGTGGGGACCGAGGCGGCCCGCTGTTATGGATCGGATATGCAACCGCTGGGCGACACCATTTTTGGCGATCGACCGGGGCGGGTGCGTATCCCGGATCAGGACGTGCCCTACATAGCGGCGCACACCCACCCCAGCGGGATGACCTTCTCGCCGAATGACATCCGGGGTTTTGCCACCCGGGAAAACATGCAGATGTTGACAGCGGTGGGCAACGATGGGACTGTATACGCGATAGAAAAAACATCGCATTTTGACAGGGACGGGATTCTCGACCTATTCCAAGATGCAGAGATACGACTTGCATCTTTCCAGAATCCGCAGGATATCAATGATATTATGCAGAAGCTTTTGAAGGAGGCGAAACAGTATGGCGCGAACTTTTACGCCGGAAGAAATCTCTGAGATGAAAGCCTTCTTGCAAGCACATCCTCCCGATCCGGCTTACGACGAGGAGGCAGAACTGTTCGACGGAGAACTACCGCCGAATGAATTCAAAGCCCGTTGCATCCAGGATATTCTGGAGCACTTGGGCGAACTGCCCGCATCCAACAACTAAACACCAAAAGCACGATGCAAACTGCACCGTGCTTTTTTCATGCCTGTTTGCCCTGCATGAGGGGCGGACGGGCGCTTTTTATACTCAAATTTGCCCGGCAAGGCGCAAAACTGCACAGCCCGTGGGAGCGACCCCGAAAAAAGTGAAGGGCGGAAAGGACCGAATATGAAACGTGAGGACGTCAAGGCCATCATTCCTGGTATTACCGAGGAACAGCTGCAGCAGCTCATGGACCTGCACAGCGATGACATCGGCACCCACAAGCAGAGCATCGACACGCTGAAAGCCGAGCGGGACGCCGCCCGGACCCAGCTGGCCGACGCCAACAAGAAGCTGGAAGGCTACGACCCCGAGTGGAAAACGAAGGCTGACCAGGCCCGCCAGCAGGCCGAGCAGCAGGTCGCCGAGATGAAAGCTGGGTATGCTGCCACCAGCGCAGCGTCCAGCCTGAAATTTACCAGCGACAGCGCAAAAAAGGCATTTCTGGCTGACCTCAATGCCAAGAAACTGCCGCTGCAGGACGACGGCACCCTGCTGGGTTTTGACGACTATGTCGCATCGTACAAGAAAAGCGACCCCGGCGCCTTCGCCAAAGAGCAGGGCTACCCCGCTGTGAAAGACGGCGGAGACCCCGCCAAGACCCTGACCGGCTCGACCCGCGACCAGTTCGCCGCGTGGTTCAACGAACAGTTCAAGTAAAGGAGAGACTATATGGCATCCATCGACATCAACCGTACCACTACCATCCAGCTGCCCGGCGCTGTGTCCAGCGAGATCCTGCAGAAGACCCAGGAATCCTCCGCCGTCATGGCGCTGGCCCGGCAGATCCAGCTGCCCGGCCTGGGCGTGACCATCCCGGTCATCACCGGAGACCCCGAGGCGGGCTGGGTCGGCGAGACCGAGAAAAAGCCCGTCAAGCGCGGTACGCTGGCCACCAAACAGATGGCCGCCTACACGCTGGCGGTCATCGTCCCCTTCTCCAACCAGTTCCGGCGCGACGTGCCGGCGCTGTACGACGCCATGATCCAGCGCCTGCCCGGCGCGTTGGCCAAGAAGTTCGACGCCACCGTATTCGGCGCCGTGGACGTCCCCGGTTCCAACTTCGACACCCTCAAGAACTGCACGGCCCAGAGCATCCTCACCGACGCCTACGGCGGCCTGGTGGCGGCCGACGCCGACATCGCCGACCACGACGGCATCCTCAACGGGTTTGTGCTGTCGCCCCAGGGCAAGGCCATCCTGCTGACCGCCGTGGACAGCAACAAGCGCCCGCTGTTCATCAATTCGGTGGCCGAGGGCGCGGTGCCCATGATCCTGGGCGCGCCGGTGCGGCAGTCCAAGGGCGCCTACATCGCCGAGACCTCCGCCGCCGACGCAGTGGTGGGCTTCGCCGGTGACTGGACCCAGGCCGTGTACGGTACCGTGGAGGGCGTACAGATTGCCATCTCCGACCAGGCGACCCTGACCGACGGCGGGAGCACCATCAACCTGTTCGAGCAGAACATGTTCGCCGTGCGCGCCGAGATCGAGGTCGGCTTCCGCTGCGATACCACGGTGTTCAACAAGCTGACGGGCAAGGCGAAGACTGGGGGTGCATAAGCCATGGTCGAGTTTATCAACAGCCTGACCGGGACGCGCATGGCTGTTGCCCCGGAGCGGGAGGCGGAATACCTGGCGGCGGGCCACACCCGCGTGGCAGATGCGCCCGCCGAGCCGCCCGGCGGGGACGCCCCGGCGGAACAAACCGCGGCAGCGCCGCCCAAGGCGCAGGCGCCTGCGGCCAAACCCGCGGCCAAAACGCCCCGCCCGGCGGCGAAGAAGCCTGCCGCCAAGCGGAGCACACCCGCCAAGAAATGAGGTGACGGCATGCGCTATGCAACGGTAGAGGACGTCGAAGCCGGCTTTCGCCCGCTGAGCGACGACGAAAAGACGCTGTGCGACGAGCTGCTGGACGAGGCGGGCGTCGTCATCGACGCCTACAACCAGGACGCCGAAACGGAGCGCAAGCAGCTGGTCTCCTGCCGGATGGTGCGCCGCCAGCTGGACGCCGGACCGGGGGCCGCCCAGAACGCCGTGACCTTCCCCATGGGTGCCTCCCAGGGGTCGGCCTCGGCGCTGGGCTACTCCCAGACCTGGACGATGTCCGGCGGCTCGGTGGGCGAACTCTACCTCTCCAAACTGGAAAAGAAGCTGCTGGGCGTCGGCGACAAGATCGGCGCCCGCAGCCCTGTGGAGGACCTGACGGTATGATTCATGGCATCACTGTGCTGCTCTACGAAAAGCGGCAGACCGGCACCGACGCCCTGCACGCCCCGGTTTACGAGGAAGTGCCGGTAGAGGTGCCCGGCGTGCTGGTGGGGGAACCCACCGCCGAGGACATCGTCAACGACCTGCAGCTGTACGGCAAGCACATTGCCTACACGCTGGGCATCCCCAAGGGGGACACGCACAACTGGGACGAGGTCACGGTCGAGTTTTTCGGCCAGAAGTTCCGCACCTACGGCGGCGTGACCCAGGGCATCGAGGACCTGATCCCTCTGGCCTGGAACAAGAAAGTGAAGGTGGAACGGTATGGCTAAGGTGCGGGTGGTGCTGAACTCTGCCGGGGTTCGAGCGCTGTTGAAGTCAAAAGACCTCGCTGCCGAATGCGAGCGGCAAGCACGGAAGAAAAAATCCGAACTGGGAAGAGGCTATAACATCGAATCCTTCACAGCCCCGACCCGCGTTGTGTACCGCGTCTATACCGACGACCCGCAAGCGATCGCCGATAACCTGCAAAACAATACCATGTTGAAAACCATGGGAAATAGCGCCCGCACAGGAAAAGTCGTGCAAGGCTACTGGCGCACAGGGAGGAACGGGAAGAAAACCTGGGTGTCCTCTTACCAAAGGAGAAAATGAAAATGATCGAGCAGATCGTGCTGGAACACCTGGCCGCTGCGCTGGAAGTGCCGGTGGGGATGGAAGTCCCCGCCGGTACAGACCGGGCGGCGCAGTTCGTCGTGCTGGAAAAGACCTCCTCCAGCCGGGCGGACCACCTCTGCACGTCCCAGTTCGCCGTGCAGTCCTACGGCCCCACCCTGCTGGCAGCCATGGAACTCAACGAGCAGGTCAAGGCCGCCATGGATGGGCTGGACGAACTGGACGAAATCGTTTCCTCCCGGCTCAACAGCGACTACAACTTCACCGATACGGCCACCAAGCGCTACCGCTACCAGGCGGTGTACGATGTGACCCACTACTGACAGAAAGGATGAACGAAATGGCAACTGCCAGCAAAAACAAAGCGTCCAACGTGACCGCGGGCAAGCCCAAAATCACCGGCGCCATCTTCCGCGCCCCGGTGGGCTCTACGCTGCCCACCGACGCCAAGACCGAACTGAACGCAGCCTTCAAGTGCCTGGGCTACGTCTCGGAGGACGGCGTCACCAACTCGAACAGCCCCGAGAGCGAGCAGACCAAGGCCTGGGGCGGCGATGTCGTGCTGAGCACCCAGACCGAGAAGCCCGACACCTTCCAGTTCAAGCTCATCGAGGCGAAAAACGTCGATGTGCTCAAGATGGTCTACGGCGACAGCCATGTGGCCGGGACTCTTGACACCGGCATTACCGTCGACGTCACCGCCGAGGACCCCGGCCCTGCCGCCTATGTGATCGAAATGACCCTGAAAGGCGGCGATTTCAAGCGCATCGTCATCCCCTCGGCCAGCATCTCCGAGATGGATGACATCGTCTACAACGATTCCGAGCCGGTGGGCTACGACGTGACCCTGGTGGCCACCGCCGATGATACCGGCAGCACCCACCATGAGTACATCGTCAAGAAGGAGGCAGTCTGATGGCAGCAAAAACGGGAACCACCCAGAGCGGCTTTTCCTTCTCCATCCCCGAGGAAAACCTCGACAACATGGAACTGCTGGACGCCCTGGCAGACCTCAACGAGAACGACCCCCTGCAGATCTCCCGCGTTTGCCGCCTGCTGCTGGGCAAGGACCAGCGCCGCGCGCTGTACGATCACCTGCGCACCCCGGCGGGCAATGTACCCGTCAAGGCGGTAGCCGAAGCTATCGGGGAGATTTTCGACGCCTGCGGGGACGCCGGAAAAAACTGATGTTCCTGGCCCGGGTACTGGCGGACGGCGAGGGGGACCTGGTCTGCGATTTTGCCGAGACCTACCGCCTGCTGGACTGGCGCAGCCTGGGCGCGCGGCAAGCGGCCACCCTGGCCGCCGGTCTGCCCCTGGGCTCCCGGGTCATGACGCGGCTTTCGGGGGCTGCGGTCCCCCTGCCCCTGCAGCTGCAAGCCAGGATCGCCGACGACCTGGCGCTGCTGGTGTGGATGCAGAGCAAGGACGCCCAGGCCGGCCGCAACCGGCCCGTCAGCATACTGCAGGCGCTGACCGCCCCGGTCCAGGAAAAGAAAAACGACCTGCAGGCCTACGATACGCCGGAGGCGTTCTGGGCGGCCCGCAGCGAATTTGTGAAAGGAGGGGTCCCCCGTGGCTGAAAACGGCACCACCCTGGCGAAAGCCTATGTGCAGATCATGCCCTCGGCCCAGGGCATCAAGGGCAACCTGGCCGAAGCCCTGGGCGGGGACGCGGCCAGCGTCGGGCAAAGCTGGGGGCAGAAGCTGGCCGGCTCCATCAAGGGCGTTATTACCGCCGCCGGTATCGGCGCGGCGCTGGGCAAGGCCCTGACCGAGGGCGCCGCGCTCGAGCAGAGCATCGGCGGTGTCGAAACGCTGTTCAAGGGCAGCGCCGACCGGGTCATTGCGGCAGCCGACAACGCCTACCGCACGGCCGGCGTATCGGCCAACAGCTACATGGAGCAGGTGACCAGTTTCTCGGCCACCCTGCTGCAGGGGCTGGGCGGCGACACCGAGGCTGCGGCCAGTTATGCCGATAAGGCCATCGTGCAGATGTCCGACAATGCCAACAAGATGGGCACCGATATGTCTGCCATCCAGTATGCCTATCAGGGCTTTGCGAAGGACAACTACACCATGTTGGACAACTTGAAGCTCGGCTACGGCGGCACCCAGGCGGAAATGGCCCGGCTCATCAACGACAGCGGCGTTCTGGGGGATTCCATCCAGGTCACGGCTGAGACCGTCAAGGACGTTCCATTCAGTTCCATCATCGACGCCATCGGCGTGATCCAGGACGACCTGGGCATCACCGGCACCACCGCTCAGGAAGCAGCCACCACCCTGTCCGGGTCCTTTGCCTCCATGAAGGCAGCCGCCAGCAACGTGCTGGCCGACCTGACCCTGGGACGGGACATCCAGCCGGCGCTGAATGGCCTGGCCCAGACCGTGACCACCTTCCTGATCGGCAACCTTCTCCCGGCGGTGGGCAACATTCTGTCCGCCCTGCCCGGGGCGCTGGTGACCTTCGTGCAGACCCTGGGGCCGCAGCTGGCGGCAGGGCTTGCCACCTTGCTGCCGCAGGCTATGGCGGCCCTGGGCCAGGCCGGGCCGCAGATGATGGCAGCCGCCCGTACTATGCTGACCTCTTTCCAGACGGCGGTGACCACACAGCTGCCGGTGTTGCTGCAAAGCGGAGTTCAGATGGTGCAGCAACTGGTCGCCGGGGCCGTGCAGGGGCTGCCTGCGCTGCTGGCCCAGGCAGGTAACATGATAGGTCAGTTTGGGACCTCGATCATAGCGGCCTGTGTGCAGTTGCTCACGGCAGGTATGCAGATCGTTTCGACCCTCGTGAACGGGGTCGTGCAAAGCCTTCCATCCCTGCTGACGACGGCCGGAACCCTTATGACACAGTTTTATACCTCTGTTCTTTCGGCGTTGCCGCAGCTTTTGCAGGCAGGTGTCCAGATGGTCCTGCAGGTGGTGCAGGGCGTCGTCAGCAACCTGCCCCAGATCGTGACCACCGCGTTCCAGGTGATCCTGCAATTTGCGGCCGGTATCCTGCAGCAGCTTCCACAGATCCTGCAGACCGGCATCAGCCTCATCGGGCAGTTGGTCGCTGGTCTGATCCAGGCGATCCCCCAGGTGATCGCCGCGATCCCGCAGATCATTTCGGGGATCGTGGATGCCTTCCTCTCCTATGACTGGCTGAGCATCGGCGGCAACATCATCCAGGGTATTGCAAACGGCATCGCCAGCGGTGTGGGCGTCATTATAGACGCTGCAAAATCGGCAGCGTCCGCGGCCCTCAATGCGGCCAAGGAGTTCCTGGGGATCGCATCCCCCTCCAAGGTCATGCGTGACCAGGTAGGGCGGTTCATCCCGGCGGGCATCGCCGAGGGCATCAGCCGCAACCTGGCGCCGCTGCGCAGTGCCATGCAGCAGGCCACCGACATGGTGGCCGCCCCGCTGCCCGGTCCCTCTCTGGCCTTTGACGCCGCCCGCTGGCAGCCTGCGTTTGCGGGCCCCGGCGGGGCGGTGGGCGGCAGCCCCCAGCAGACCTTTATCTTCAACCAGCCGGTACAGACCCCCGACGAATTTGCCCGGGCTGTCCGGGTACAGCAAACCTATGGATTGGCAGGTGGCCGATGATCGACAGAGTGGTAGTGGCCCGGATCGTCCGGGACGATGGGGTGGAACTGCTGGCCGACGGCAAGGACTGGCTGCTCACCGCCATCAATGGGGCGGACGCCCCGGTCTATGAACTGTTTACCGAGGACAACGCCACAGACGACGGCGTGACCGTTACCGGCAAGCATGTCAAATCCCGCGATTTGCAGTTGGATGCAACCTCCTTGGCCGTCGCTCAAAATCCTGTGTTCCGCGCACAGGCCAAGTCTTTCTTCAATCCCAAGCACACCTATAAGGTCTATCTGACCTACATGGGCACCACCCACTGGCTCTCCGCCGAACTGACGGCCCACAAGGTGCCCAACCAGAAGGTCAACATTCCCCAGACCTGGTCCGCCTACTTCCTCGCCGCCAACCCCTACTGGCAAAGCGTGGACGACTTCGGCCAGGACATCGCCGCCATCACGCCGCGGTGGGGCTTCCCCTACATGGACCACCCCACCTATGGCGTGCTGGTGGACGTGGCGAACTTCACCCGGTCGGTCATCTTCGAGTACGACGGCGACGTGCCTGCTTACCCCACCATCATCCTGACAGCGGACGACGCCGTCACCAACCCCAAGATCATCAAGGACAACGCTTATGTCCGTCTGATCGATGAACTGGTCAAGGGGGACACGGTGACCATCACCACCAACCCCCGCAGCATCCGCATCACCAAAAACGGGGTCAACGTGCTCAACAAGACCGACCGCGGCAGCAAATTCACGGCTCTGCAGATGACCCCTGGCACCAACACCGTGCGGTATGAGGCCGACTACGGCGACAACAACCTGCACGTGGTCCTGCGCTACAACAAACAGTATTTGGGGGTGTGACGATGGAACTTTTGGCGCTTGATTCCAGCTTCCAGCCCATCGACTACCTGCCCAACTTTAACCTGCAATGGACCCGGGAATACTACAAGATTGGGCAGTTTTCGGTGCAGATCGCCGCGGCCAGATATGACCCGGCCATGACCTACCTGTACAGCGAGGACAGGCCCGAAACGGGTATCATTCAGAAGGTGGAACTGACCGAGAACGTAAAGGGCCGGTTCGTGCAGCTTTCCGGGTATTTCCTTGAGGCAATTCTCAACGACAAGGTGGTCTACCCCACCTATTATGCCAGCGGCAGCATCCCGGCCACGGTGGTGACCATGCTGCGCCAATACAAGGACGATATCCCGCTGCTGACGGTGGCCGACGCCCCGGCGGAGCAGGCCGAAGAGACCTCCTGGCAGGAGACCGGCGGCCAGCTGGCTGATGTGGCCTACACCAAGCTGCAGACCGTCCAGCACAGCCTGCGTTGCCGGTATGACTACGATGCCAACACAATCACGGCCGAGGTCTGGCAGGGGCTGGATCGCACACAGGAGCAGACCACTAACCCGTTTGTCACCTTCAGCGATGGCTTCGGTAATTTGACCAAGGCGAACGTTTCCAGCGACCGATCCAACTACAAGAACTACGCCATCGTGGCCGGGCAGGACCAGGAGGAAAACCGCAAGCTGGCCTACGCCGACCTGTCGGGCGGCGGGTATAAGCACGTGCTGTTTGTGGACGCCAGTGGCGAGCGATGGGACCCCGAAAAGCAGACCGAGGCGGAGTACCTGGCCGGGCTGCAGCAGAAGGGCCTTGACGAGTTGCTGAACTACCAGATCATCAAGAACGTGGACATCCAGGCGGCGTCCAGCGGGTTTGCCTACCTGCAAGACTGGGACCTGGGCGACAAGGTGGACGTGATCGTGGAGGACATCGGCCTTGCCATGCAGGCCCGCATCGTCACCGTGCGAGAGGTGTTCAAGCAGAATAACCACACGGTAGAGATCGAGCTGGGCGACAAGAAGCTGACCGACATCCAGAAAGCGAGGCTGATCTACTAAATGCAATCTTATCCGTTTACGTCGCAGGTAACTTACGACGAGCAGGGCCTGCCGTTGTACGACCGCGCGGTGGACAGTGAGTTTCTGCGCTCCGTCTTTGCGGCCTACTTCTCCGATGGTATTTTCTACAAGCCCACCAACGCCCTGCAGGTGGTGGCCGGGACCGGCCTGCAGGTGCAGATCACCCCCGGCATCTTCCACATCCGCGGGGCGATGGGCATCGAGACTGAGACCCGCACGCTGACGCTGGAAGCGGCCGGCACGTTGCCTCGCATCGACACGGTGGTGGGGCGGCTGGACCTGAGCCTGGCGGTGCGCAGCATCGAGCTGTACATCCTCAAAGGCACGCCGTCCTCCTCCCCGCAGCGCCCCGCCCTGACGCGGGACGCCACCATCTGGGAGTTGGGCCTGGCCGACATCGCGGTGGCGGCCAACAGCAGCACCATCACGCAGTCCAGCATCACCGACACCCGGCTGGACACCGAGCGCTGCGGCGTCGTGGCGCAGACCATCGGCAGCCTGGACACCGCGCCCTACTTCGCGCAGCTGACCACGGCCATCGCCGAGCACCAGGAAGAAGCCGAGGCGCAGATCGCCGCCCTGCAGGCCGCCATCGCGGCGGTGGAGGGCGACACGGCGTGGATGATGAAGGCGGTGTACGACACCCACAACAAGGGCACCGACGTGTACGACTACGCGGACAATACGGCACAGACCCACGCCAATGCTGTAGCTGCCAAGTACACCGGCAAGTTCACACTGGACGGCTGGGTGGCCTCGACCAGCGAGGAGAAGGCCGCCGGGTACACACTGGCCCAGGAGGTAACGCTTACGGCGGTGACTCCCGGCGCGCCGACTGTCATGGCCGCCAGCGAGTTCCTGACCGGCTGCGGGTATGACCCAACGGGCGTTGCGGCCGCCGATGAGATTCTCGATGAGGTGCTGGCCATCGTTAATGCGGGCGTAACCCGCAGCCAGGACGGAGGAAAAGTTCGCGTCATTGTAAAAGAAAAACCGGCTGCCGAAATCGTTGTGAACTGGATCATAAGGACGGAGGTGGAGTGATGGCAACTGCACCAAAAACAACTTGAAATAGAAAGCCTGTTTTTCACAGAGCAATAATAAAGAGTCTTAATATTAGTGTGTATGGGATAGGGACAACATGGCCTCAAAGCGTAGATTGCAAAGCCGTTCCAGAATATAAAAAATTGACCACAGCGAATTTTGCTGTTCAAATGACGCGTTTTTATATGGGAACGAGTACGTCCTGGTCAAACCTTTACATAGAAAATATTATTTATGATCCATCAACTGGAATTCTAAAATTTAATGTACGCTACGCTGAGGGAAATAATGACGCATTAGGTAATCTTTTTGTTGATGTTGTTTGCTATTACACAAATTAACATTCTGATTATGTCTACCTCGAACAGTGGTATATAGGCTTAGAAAAGGTTATGTACCACATGGCAGTAACACTCCATCCTCCGGTGCGAGAAACAGAAAGCTGTAAAGGATATGATCAATATGACGAAGCACC
>DXBF01000010.1 GCA_019116705.1 Candidatus Gemmiger avistercoris | reverse complement strand
TGCCCCGGCGCCAAAAAATCCAAGAAAACAGCAACACAGCCACTGTCGCCAGGGTACTATACAACAGCAGGTCAAACTTGTACCCTATCAGGCCTATATACCCGTTTGGCATAACCAGCGGCAGGCCCGCTGCCAGCGCCAGCGCCAGCGCATCGGCCGCCAGGTTGACGGGGTGACAAGGCAGGGATCTTTGCCTGTATTTCATGGCAGTGCAGCCCCCTTCCGCTTCACAGCGCCAGGCCGTAGGTTTTGTACCAGCTCAGCAGTTCGCTCAGCTGCAGTTTGCGGGCGAACAGCTGGCGGTAGGTGGCGGTTTTTTCCTTGCCCTGGGCTTTCAGGGCGGCCATTTTTTCCGCCGCGGCGTCATATTCCGCCTGCACGGCCCCCTGCATGGCCCGGTAGGCGGCCAGTTGTTCCTGATCGGTCATGGCTCAGGCCTCTTCCCAGATGGGGTCCTTCAGCACCCACTCGCCGTACTCGTTCTTCTCGAACAGGTCGGTGTTGTAGAACTTGTCGATGATGGCCCAGAACTCGCTCTCGGTATAGCCGCAGAACTGGCAGAAATCCCGCACGCACAGCGGGTCCAGCTTGCCGTCCCGCGCCTTGATGATGGGGATGGCCTCCTCGCGGGTCATCAGGCCGTAGCGGATATAGCGGGCGGTATAATCGGTGGCGGCGGCGTGGCCGAACTTGGGGTACTTGAGCCAGGAATGGACCAGGTAGGCGCGGGAGTCGATCTGGTCGAAGTTCTCGGCATGGTGGGTGCGGTCCCACTCGTGGGTCAGGTCGTGGAAACCGTGGGCCTTGGCGACCTGATAGTTCTTGTAGCTGTTCCAGGGCACGAAGTAGCTCATATAGAAAGGGTCCAGCTTTTTCAGTTCCTCGGCGTCGGGGGCCAGGGTCAGGCTCAGGTCCTTCTCGGTGACGCCGTCGCCGATCAGCTCCTCCATGGGGAAGCCGACGGCCACGCCGTTCTCGATCTGGTCCATGGCGGAGTAGGTCTCCTTGTCGTTGCCGCCGCCGTACTCGAAGCTGACATTCTCGCCGTAGCAGAGCATGGGGGTGTTGAACTTGGCGGCCATGTGCAGCGGGAAGGTGTAGATCAGC
The DNA here is from genome assembly GCA_019116705.1 of Candidatus Gemmiger avistercoris. Lineage (GTDB taxonomy): Bacteria > Bacillota > Clostridia > Oscillospirales > Ruminococcaceae > Gemmiger > Gemmiger avistercoris. The sequence goes on along the minus strand of DXBF01000010.1, from coordinate 4,206 downwards.
CGGTCCACATACCAGGTAGGCTTGCCGTATTTTTCAAAGAATTTGCGCATGAGGATCTTCTGCACCTTGATGTTGGGCTTGCAGGAGATGATGGTGCAGCCGAACTCCTCGCTGATGTTTTTCAGGTTGTGGACGCCCGCGGCGGTCATGGGGAAGTTGTCCTCCACGCTGAACAGGATGGGGTTCATGTGCATGACCTCTTTGAGCATCCACACCTGGAAATGGCTGTCTTTGCCGCCGGAGACCGCCACGGCGCAGTCGTACCCGCCGGGGCCGTTCATGCCGCGGTACTTGTTGCAGTAGGCCTCGAACTCCTTGAAGCGGGCGTCCCAGTCCACATTTTTGCGGTTCTCGTAGTGGCGGCAGGCGCTGCAGACGCCTTCGGCGTCGAAAGTGATGCCGGGCCGGGTGTCGGGCATGGTACATTTTTTGCAGTAACGCATGGTGATTCTCCTTTTATTCAGTTGCCCGCCGGGCGGACAGTTTCTCCATCGTTCTCTTTTGGTATTGTACCCCATTTGCCCCGGCGGCGCAAGGGCGCGGCGGCAAAATTTGCGTTTGCAGCGGCCCGGACGGCGGGGCGGCGGTTTGGGCGCGCCCCGCCCGTGCCTGGGGACGCCTCCTCCCGGCAGCTTTTCCTCCCCCGCCTTATAAATTCCTTAGAATCTTCTGTTAGGCTGGTCTCATACCAGAATTTCAGGAGGTTTTTCTAATGTCTCACGTTTCTTCCGCTTCCCTGCCCCGCGCCGGACGCGCCCAGGCAGGCCTGAGCGACACCACCCTCAAAGTGCTGGCCCTGGTGCTGATGGTAATGGACCACATCCACTACTTTTTCGGCTTTACCGGCCTGATCCCGGAATGGTTCTCCATGCTGGGGCGGCTGTCGGCGCCGCTGTTCCTCTTCTGCACGGTGGAGGGCTTCGCCTACACCCACGACCGGCGGCGGTACTTTTGGCGCATCTGGGCCATTTCCGCCGGGATGGGCCTGCTGCAGTTCCTGATGATGTACGCCAAAGTCGGCGTGCGCCCCGACGGATTCTTCCCCATGAACGCCGTTTTCATGAACTTCGTCATCCTTATCCCCATCTGGCAGGGCATCGACTGGCTGCGGCACAAGCGCATCCTGCCCGGCCTGTTGGCCGTGGTGCTGCCGCTGGCCTGGCCTTTCCTGTTCCTCATCCTGTACAGCACGGCCGACGGCACCCCGGCGGCCTGGCTGCTGGATACCATCCTGGCGGCGCTGGCTTACACGGCGCTGCCCGCCTGGTCCTTCATCATGGACGGCGGCGGGTTCTATATCCTGATCGGCATCGCGCTCTACCTGCTGCGGGGCCGCCGCGGGCTGCAGGCGGCGGCCTATGTGGTGCTGACGATGCTGTTCTACTTCGTCGTTCCTTATCTGCAGCTTTCCTCCCTGCCGGATTTCCAGTTTTCCCAGATGTTCACCCTGGCCTATGAATGGTTCGGCGTATTGTCAGTGATCCCGATGCTGTTGTATAATGGGACCCGCGGGCGCGGCATGAAAACGTTGTTCTACGTCTTTTACCCCGCCCACGTCTATATCCTGTACGCCCTGTCCTGGGCGCTGTACCTGATTTTGCACTGATCCGCCGCCCCGGCGGCGAGAGGAGGTCTTAGCTTGGCTCATATCCTTGCGGTAGACGATGACCGCGACCTGTGCGACCTGCTGCGCACGGCGCTGGAACGGGACGGCCACACCGTGACGGTGCTGCACAGCGGCGCCGAGGTGGCCGAACGCCACTGCGCCTGGGCGGACTGCATCCTGCTGGACGTGATGATGCCTGGGGAGGACGGCTTTGCCACCTGCCGCCGGGTGCGGACACTGGCGGACTGCCCCATCCTGTTCCTGACGGCCCGCACCGAGGAAGCCGACGTGCTGCGCGGCCTGAGCCTGGGCGGCGACGATTACCTGACCAAGCCGTTCCGGCTGGCCGAACTGCGCGCCCGCGTCAACGCCCACCTGCGGCGGCAGAACCGCGCGCCCAGCCACCGGGTGCAGCGCGGCGGCGTGACCTTTGACCTGCAGGCGGGGGAAGCCTTCTGCGGCGAGATCCCGCTGCGGCTGACCCGGGGCGAGTACGCCCTCTGTGAGTATCTGGCGCTGCACGCCGGGTGCACCTTCTCCAAAGAGCAGCTCTATGAGGCCGCCTTCGGCTTTGACGGCACCGCCGACACCTCGGCGGTGACCGAACACGTCAAGAACATCCGCGCCAAGCTGCGCGCCTGCGGGCTGCAGCCCATTGAAACAGTCTGGGGGATCGGATACCGATGGAAAAGCGAATGAAACGCAGCCGCCCCCTCAGCCGCCTGCTGCTGGGCTATCTGGTCCGCACCGGGCTGGCCTGCGCGGCCACGGCAGTGCTCTGGTTCGGGGGGCTGATGGCCATGATCCAGCTGGGGTTCGTCCTGCCCGCCTACAGCGGGTCCGACGCGGCCCTGCTGGCCATGGAGCTCCTGCCCCAAATGTCGGCCGACCATTTTGACGCCGACGCCCTGCCGGACCTCTGCCGCTGGGTGCTGCTGGACGAGTCCGTCGCCCCCGACGAAGCCGCCGCGCCCGAAAACGTGCTGGCTACCAACATGAGCGGCGCCAGCCTGGACCTGGCGCTGGCCCGGGGCACCCGGCCCCTCTACAGCCAGTTCTACCGGGACGTGCCGCTCATCGACGGCACGCTCTGCCGTTTGCAGTATGATTTTGCCATGCCCTACGCCGACCCGGCGCTGCGCGGTGTGCTGCCGGATTTCCAGGCCTGCATGACGGTCCTGCTGGTCCTGCTGCTGGCCGCGGTGGTGTTCGCCACGACCCGCCGCACGGCGCGGCGGCTGCGGGCCATCACCGGGCGGCTGACCGACGCCTGCCGCCTGCTGGCGGGCGGCGACCTGGAAGCCCCCATGCCCGCCCCCACCCATGTGCGGGAATTTGACGAGGCGCTGCAGACCATGGACGGCCTGCGCGGGGAACTGGCGGGCTCGCTCAAGGCCCAGTGGGCCATGGAACAGCAACGCGCCCAGCGGATGGCCGCCCTGACCCACGACCTGAAAACGCCGCTGACCATCATTCAGGGCAACGCCGAACTGCTGGCGGAGGAGGAACTGACCGCCGCCCAGCGCCCCGCCGTGGACGCCATCCTGCGCGGAGCCGGGCGCGCGGGGCAATATCTGGCCGCGCTGCGGGACATCTGCCGCGTGCAGGACGCCCCCGCCCCGGCCGAGGACTTTCCCCTGCTGCCCTTCTGCGAGAATCTGGCCGAAACGGGCCGCGCCCTCTGTGCGCCCCGCGGGGTGCGCTTTGCCTGCACGTTCCGGCTGCCGGACGGCCTGACGCTGCACGCCCGGCGGCAGGATCTGGCCCGCGCGGTGGAAAACCTGCTGGCCAACGCCGCCCGCTTTGCCCCCCAGGGCGGGCAGGTCACACTGGCCTGCCGCGCAGAGGACGGGCAGATCCTGTTCACTGTGCAGGACGACGGGCCGGGCTTCCCGGACCCGATCCTGCGCAACGGCGGGCAGATGTTCGCCACCGGCGACGCTGCCCGCAGCGACGGCCACCAGGGCCTGGGGCTGTACTGGGCCCGCACGGTGGCCGAAGCCCACGGCGGCCGCCTGACCCTTGCCAACACCGGCGGGGGCGCCCTGGCCGTGCTGGCGGTGCCCGCCGCCAAAACGCCCCCATCTTAAAGATACGCGCAAAGCCCCCGGCCATTGGCCGGGGGCTTGCCTTGCTGCCGCAAAATACCGCCAAACAAAAAGCGCCGCCGCGCTCCGTAGGGAGCGCGGCGGCGGCTTTATGCGGGAAGATTTCGATTACAGCTCAGCGAAGTACTTAATGGTGCGGACCATCTGGCTGGTGTAGCTGTTCTCGTTGTCGTACCAGGACACGACCTGGACCTGATAGGTGTCGTCGTCGATCTTGGTGACCATGGTCTGGGTGGCGTCGAACAGGCTGCCGTAACGCATGCCGATGACGTCGGAGGAAACGATCTGATCCTCGTTGTAGCCGAAGCTCTCGGAAGCAGCGGCCTTCATCGCGGCGTTGATGCTGTCCTTGGTGACGTCCTTGCCCTTGACAACGGCGACCAGGATGGTGGTGGAGCCGGTGGGAACGGGCACACGCTGGGCAGAGCCGATCAGCTTGCCGTTCAGCTCGGGGATGACCAGGCCGATGGCCTTGGCAGCGCCGGTGCTGTT
>DXBF01000009.1 GCA_019116705.1 Candidatus Gemmiger avistercoris | reverse complement strand
AGCGCGAGCAGACGCTGAACCAGCTGCTGGTCGAGATGGACGGTTTTGACGCCAACGACGGTGTGATCGTCATGGCGGCGACGAACCGTGCGGATATTCTGGATAAGGCCCTGCTGCGGCCGGGCCGTTTCGACCGTCAGGTGTATGTGGGCCTGCCGGACGTCAAGGGCCGCGAGGAGATCCTGAAAGTCCACACCAAGAACAAACCGCTGGGGCCGGATGTGAGCCTTAAGACCATTGCCCGTTCCACGGCTGGGTTCTCGGGCGCGGATTTGGAGAACCTTGTCAATGAAGCTGCACTGCTGGCGGCGCGCCGCGGCAAGAAAGCGATCACTGAGCCGGAGATCGAGGAGGCTTCCGTCAAGGTCATGATGGGCCCCGAGAAGAAGAGCCACGTGGTCACGGATGATGAGCGCCGCCTGGTGGCTTACCACGAGACGGGCCATGCGATCACGGGTTATTTCAGCAAGCATCATGATCCCGTCCACCAGATCAGCATCATTTCCCGCGGCGGTGCCGGCGGTTACACGATGTACCTGCCGGAAAAAGATCCCAGCTACGTGACCAAGACCGCCATGTTCGAGAATATTGTCTCGCTGCTGGGCGGCCGTGTGGCCGAGCAGCTGGTGCTGGACGATATTTCCACCGGCGCTTCCAATGATCTGCAGCGCGCGACGGATACCGCCCGCGCCATGGTGACACGCTACGGTTTCTCGGAGCGGATGGGCCCTGTGGTCTATGGCAGCGACCCTGAACAGACCTTCCTGGGCCGCGATTTCGGGCAGGGGAAGGGCTACTCTGAATCCATTGCCTCGGAGATCGACAACGAGATCCGCGATATTGTGGATGAAGCATACGAGACGGCACGCCGTTTGCTGACAGAACATATGGATAAGCTGCATGCGGTGGCCAATGTCCTGATAGAACGTGAAAAGATCAGCGGCGATGAATTCCGAACGTTGATGGAGGGCGGGACGCTCCCGCCTTATGATCTGAGCAAGGGCGAGACGGCCAGGGCGGATACTGTCCAGACACCGTCCGAATCCCCTGTGCAGGAGGAAGAACCGAAAACAGAGACTGCTGTCGGGCCGGACCAAGACCGGCCGGAGGCCCAAGAGTAAAAAGTAGGTGTTGGATCATGGATCAGAATTTTTCCCTGATGGCGCAGTCCCGCGCCAACTATTACACGGCAGGCAGCCCGGTCCAGTTTGTCCGGGTGGAGTTGCTGAAAGGGGATGTGACCGGGGAAGTTGCGGTTTGTCTGACTTTTAAAAATGTCGGGACAGAGCCGTTGACCGGGTTGGTCATCCATTTCAAGTGTAAAGATGCGGCGGGGCAGGTCTTGTGCGAGGACGACTTCTACTATGAACAGCTGGAAGCACAGCCGGGGGATCTCTTTGGCAGTGATGACGCTGTGTATGTCAGCGACACGCCGGTCTCCAGCGTGGAAGTGGAGCAGGACCGTGCGTTCCTGAACGGCCACGGTGTGGATCTTCGCGCCTATAAACGTGTGCGCCTGCAGACGCCGCGCGTGCTTCCGGCGTCCATTGCCAAAACGCTGCAGCAGCGTACCGGCAACTCCTTGTTGACCTGTGTACCGCAGGATACCCAGTACGGCTGGTTCTGCTCCTGCGGAGCGTTCCATCCCAATGAGGAAAATTGTGTGGTCTGTTCGGAGTGCGGCGGCGACCGCACCGGGATCAAGGCGACTTTGACGCAGATCCTGGAAGAAGCCCGCCGTGCGGCGGAACGTCAGCAGCAGGAGATCCGCTCGGTAGCGGATAATGTCGCCCCGCAGCGCGCGCAGTCCGATCCTGCGGCTACGGCTGCTGCCGCGCAGGCCGCCATCGACCAGGAAACCGACGCGACCGCCACCTATGATCCCCGCGGGTATGCACCGCAGGAAGAAGAGGACGCGGAGATGGAGCGTGTGCGCCGCTATGCGCCCAAGGGACGTCTGTTTGAGGACGACGAGGATGACGAGAGCACGCAGATGTTTGACACCGAAGAACTGGACTATGACGACGAGGATGATGATCGCGCGGGCAGAAAGCGCGGCCGGTATGCCGACGATGACGAGACCAGCGAAGATGATGTGATGGCAGAGCGTATCATTCATTGGGCGCCGCCGATCACAGCGATCGTCTGCGCACTGATCATCGCAGTCTCGCTCATCTACCATTTCGTGATCGCCTGAGCGCGGGGACGGATCGTTTCCGGCCGCGGAGAGGGCAAAATATGCAAACGACCGCTGCTTATAATGCAGCGGTCGTTTGCGTTTGACCCGCGGGCAGGCCGGTCAGGTGTGCGTCAGGCGGTCAAAAGTTTTCAGAATATCGGGTTGCTCCAGCTTGATGACCCGCCCGGACAGGTAATGCAGGCTGTTTTCTTCCGGGATGCGGCCAAAGGTGAGCCGCTGGGCGCAAAGGGCCTGGGTGGAAAGCCCGGAAGAAGCGTTCATTTTGCGGTTGCCGTATTTGAGGTCGCCCAAAACCGGGTGCCCCAGATAGGAAAGATGGGCGCGGATCTGGTGGGTGCGCCCGGTGACCAGCCCGATCCGGCACAGCGCAAAGGGCCCCTCCTGCCGGAGCACCGTAACGTCGGTGATGATCTGTTTGCAGTCGCCGCCGGGCCGCGCATGGATGTGCACTTTGTTGTTCTTTTCATTGTGCTGCAGCCAGGCGATATGCCGCCCGGCCGGGGGCGCGCCGACGGTGATCGTCAGGTACTCCTTTTTCATGAGGTTTTCCTGGATGATGCGGTTGAGATCCCGCAGGGCGGGATAGGTCTTGGCGGCAAGGACCAGCCCTTCGGTCCCGCGGTCCAGCCGGTTGCAGAGCGCGGGCGCAAAGCGGTTTTCGGCGTGAGGATCGTATTCGCCTTTTTTCTCCAGATAGGCGGCAAACGCGTCTACCAGGTTGGCATCCCCGGTGCGGTCGCTGTGGCAAAGCAGGTGGGGCGGCTTGTACAGCACAGCAAAATTCCCGTCTTCATAGATCACAGTAACGGGCGGCTGCCGCCGCGGAGTTTTGGGCTTTGGCTGCGCGGCGTCGGGTAAAAAGAATTCGTCGTTGATATACAACTCGACCCGGTCGCCGGTCGCGAGCCGCGTGTCAGGGGCAGCCCGTTTCCCATTTACTTTGATGCGCTTGTTACGGAACGCCTTGTACATCAGGCTGCGCGGCAGCTGATGCGTCACGCTTTCTACAAAACGGCTCAGCCGTACTTCGTTTTCGTTGGGACCCGCAATAAAACTTTTCATGATTTCCTCTCTTGCCTGGGGAATAGCCCTTTGCAAATTGTTTTTGTACAGTATATAATAATATAAAATCAGAAAAACGTAAAGCAAACCGGCGAAAGGATGTAAAACGGATGGCAAAAAGGACGGAGCATCCGCTGCACGAAAACCATCGAGCCCGTATGCAGGAAAGAGTGGCGCGCGACGGACTGGAAAGCCTGGCGGAACATGAAGCGCTGGAATATCTGCTGTTTTTGGCGATCCCGCGCAAGGATACGAATGAACTGGCGCATCGGCTGATCCAGCATTTTGGGGATTTCTGCAAGGTCATGGAGGCAGAGCCGGAGGAATTGCAGCGCGTGGAGGGCATTGGCCCGCGCAGCGCGAACCTGATCCATACGGTTATGGCGTTTAACCGCTACTATGCGTTGAAAAAGCGCAAGCGCCGCACGGCGCTGGATGCGGCGGAACGGGCGGCAGAATATGTGAAGCCATTGTTCCTGGGGAAACAGAACGAACTGCTGTATCTTATCTTGCTGGACGATAAATGCCGTCCTGTGCGGGATATGCGCATTGCCGAGGGGGTCCCGAACCGGGTCCACGTAGACGCGCGTAAATTGTTGCGTGATGTGGCGCGTACCGACGCAACCTGCGGGATCCTGGCGCACAACCACCCCACGGGGCTGGCGCTTCCGAGTGAAGCGGATGTGATCGCTACGGCGGGCGTGATGAAAGCGCTGGAACCATTGGGCGTTTCAATCATCGACCACATCATTGTGGCGGGGGAGGAGACCTGCTCCATGCGGCAACGGGGCTGTTTGCCGCAGTGCGGCGGCGGGATGCAGATCCTGAATGCCGCCAGTCGGTAAAAAAGCAACACTCTGCAGCTTGTGCGGCAGAGTGTATTTTTTTGTCTGGCCGGCACAAAATGTCCGGCAGGGGGACTTTACTTATAAAAACGCCTATGGTATAATCAAAAAACAACAAAATGTTGTTAAATGAGGGGGCTTGGCCGTGGAGGACATTTTTCATTTGAAAGCACCGTTTCAGCCGACAGGCGATCAACCGCAGGCGATCGAGGCGCTGGTGCAGGGGATCGAGGCGGGGGACGAGGCGCAGACGCTGCTGGGCGTAACAGGTTCCGGCAAGACGTTCACAATGGCCAACATCATCGCGCGCTGTAACCGGCCCACCCTGATCCTGGAGCCCAACAAGACGCTGGCCAGCCAGATCTGCACGGAAATGCGCGGTTTTTTCCCGGATGATGCGGTGGAATATTTCGTCTCCTACTACGACTATTACCAGCCGGAAGCTTATATCCCTTCGACCGATACCTATATCGAAAAAGACAGCGCCATCAACGATGAGATCGACCGGCTGCGCCATTCCGCCACGGCGGCTCTTTCGGAACAGCGCAACGTCATCATTGTGGCCAGCGTGTCCTGCATCTATTCCCTGGGCGACCCCATTGATTACCGCAGCATGGTCATCAGCCTGCGGCCCGGCATGCAGATGGAGCGGGACGAACTGTGCGCCCGCCTGGTCAAACTGCAGTATGAGCGCAATGATATGAACTTCATCCGTAATAAGTTCCGCGTCAAGGGCGATACGGTGGACGTCCACCTCGCCTACAACGACGAGTATGCGATCCGGGTCGAATTCTTCGGCGACGAGATCGACCGTATTGTCGAATTCGACCCGCTCACCGGCGAACACAGGAATGTGGTCCGCCATGTAGCGATTTTCCCGGCCAGCCATTATATCGTGGGGCCGGAAAAGATGAAGGCCGGGCTGGCGAAGATCGCTGAGGAAATGCAGCAGCAGGTCGAAAAATTTACCGCGGAAGGCAAGCTGCTGGAGGCCCAGCGCATCCAGCAGCGTACCAACTACGATATGGAGATGCTGCAGGAAGTAGGGACCTGCAAAGGCATCGAGAATTACTCTGCAGTGCTGTCGGGGCGCGCCCCCGGCTCAACGCCGACTACACTGCTGGACTATTTTCCTGACGATTTCCTGTTGATGGTGGACGAAAGCCATGTGATGCTGCCGCAGGTCCGCGGCATGTTCGGCGGGGATTACAGCCGCAAAAAAACGCTGGTCGAATACGGATTCCGTCTGCCGTCGGCATTTGACAACCGGCCGTTGCGCTTTGAAGAATTTGAACAGAAAATCCACCAGAAGATCTTCGTTTCGGCTACACCGGGCGACTATGAACGCCAGCATTCCAGCCGGGTAGCCGAGCAGGTGATCCGGCCCACCGGGCTGCTGGACCCGCTGGTCATCGTGCGTCCGGTGGAAGGTCAGATCGAAGATCTGCTGGGGGAGATCCGCCAGCGTATCGAGCGCAACGAACGGGCGCTGGTCACGACGTTGACGGTGAAAATGGCGGAGGATCTGACCGATTATCTCGAAGAACACGGCGTCAAGACGAAGTATATGCACCACGAGGTGGATACCTTTGAGCGTATGGAGATCATCAAGGACCTGCGGGTCGGCGCGATCGACGTGATCGTGGGGATCAACCTGCTGCGCGAGGGGCTTGACCTGCCGGAAGTCTCGCTGATCGCCATTCTGGATGCAGACAAAGAAGGCTTTTTGCGCAGCGAGACCAGCCTGATCCAGACCATCGGGCGCGCCGCGCGCAATGCGAACGGCGTGGTGCTGATGTACGCCGACGAAGTCACACCCAGCATGGAACGGGCAATTTTGGAGACGGAGCGCCGCCGCGCGATTCAGGCTGCCTATAATGAAGAACACGGCATCACGCCCAAGACCATCGTCAAGGCCATTGGGGACGGGCTGGAGATCAGCATGAGCGAGGAAAACAAGCGGATGCGCCAGCACCGCATGAGCCGCGCTGAACGCCAGCAGACCATCGAGCGCATGACAAAGGAAATGAAAGAAGCGGCCCGGCTGCTGCAGTTTGAACTGGCGGCCCAGCTGCGCGACGAGATCGCCCGGCTGGAGCGCGGGGAGGACCCTGCCGCCGCGGACGCCGGCGGGCGGAAAGCCGCCGCAAAGACCCGCAAGGGCAGGAGGAAATACAAAAATTGAGTACCGCACCGAAAGAAAGCAAGCGCAGTTCCAAGATCCGCATCGACCCGAACAACCGCATCGTCATTAAAGGCGCGCGGGAGCATAACCTGAAAAATGTGGATCTGGTCCTGCCGCGAAACAAACTGATCGTCATGACGGGACTGTCCGGCTCCGGCAAGTCCAGTCTGGCGTTTGATACGATCTTCGCGGACGGGCAGCGCCGCTATATGGAGAGCCTTTCCAGCTATGCCCGCCAGTTCCTGGGCCAGATGGAGAAGCCGGACGTGGATGAGATCACCGGCCTGTCCCCGGCTATCTCCATCGACCAGAAAACCACCAGCCACAACCCGCGCTCCACTGTGGGCACCGTGACGGAGATCTACGACTATCTGCGCCTGATGTACGCGCGGATCGGCGTGCCGCACTGCCCCATCTGCGGGCGGGAGATCACCCAGCAGACGGTGGATGAAATGGTCGACGAGGTCATGAAACTGCCGGAACGCACCCGGTTTCAAGTGTTGGCGCCGGTGGTGCGTGGCCGCAAGGGCACCCAGACGAAAGAACTGGACGCCGCCCGCCGCGCGGGGTTCGTCCGCGTGCGGATCGACGGGAATATGTATGATCTCAGCGAGGAGATCAAGCTGGAGAAAAATATCAAACATACGGTGGAGATCGTCGTGGACCGTCTGGTCATCAACGATACGGTGCGCGGCCGTCTGGCCGACTCCATCGAGACGGCGCTGGCCCAGACCGGCGGCCTGGTGATCGTGGATGTGATCGGCGGGGAGCCGATGACCTTCAGCCAGAGTTACGCCTGCCCGGAACACGGGATCTCGGTGGAAGAACTGACGCCTCGCATGTTCAGCTTCAACAACCCCTTCGGCGCCTGTGAGAAGTGTACCGGCCTGGGGACTTTTATGAAAGTGGACCCGGCGCGGGTGATCCCTGATAAACGTAAATCCATCCGGGAAGGCGCCGTCAAGGCCAGCGGCTGGTATTATGCCGAAGGTTCTATCTCCGAGATGACCTATGTGGCTCTTGGCAAGCGCTACGGCTTTACACTGGACACCCCCATCAAGGAGTTCAGCAAGGAGGCGCTGCACGCCCTGCTCTACGGTACCGGCGGCGAACGCATTGAGATGCAGCGCGAGAGCATGTTCGGCTCCGGCACGTATTACAACCAGTTTGAGGGCATCGTCCCCAACCTGGAACGCCGCTTCCGGGAGACCGGCAGCGAGTGGGTAAAGGAAGAGATCGCGCTGGTCATGTCCAGCGAAGAATGCCCCGACTGCCATGGCAAACGCCTGAAGCCCACCAGCCTCGCCGTGACCGTGGGCGGTATCAACATCGCCGATTTCTGCGAAATGAGCGTGAGCCAGGAACTGGAGTTTATCCGCACGGCGAAAGTCAGCGAACGGGATGAAATGATCGGCGCTCCGATCTTCAAAGAGGTAAAGGAACGCCTGGGCTTTTTGCAGAGCGTGGGCCTTGGGTACCTGACCCTTTCCCGCGGGGCGGCGTCGCTCTCCGGCGGCGAGAGCCAGCGCATCCGTCTGGCAACGCAGATCGGCAGCGCCCTGACCGGCGTGCTGTACGTGCTGGACGAGCCGAGCATCGGTCTGCACCAGCGGGACAACGATAAGCTCATTGCGACCATGAAGCGTCTGCGCGATCTGGGCAATACGCTGATCGTGGTGGAACACGACGAGGATACCATGCGGCAGGCTGACTACATCGTGGATGTGGGCCCCGGCGCAGGCGTGCACGGCGGCGAAATCGTGGCGGCGGGCAGCGTGGCGGATATCTGCAAAGTCAAGCGCAGCATTACCGGCGCTTATCTGGCAGGCCGCAAATTCGTCGAGGTCCCCGAAACACGGCGCGAAGGCAATGGGAAATTCCTGCGGGTGGTCAAAGCCCATGAGAACAATCTGCAGGACATCACGGTGGATTTCCCGCTGGGCAAAATGATTTGTGTGACCGGCGTGTCCGGCTCGGGCAAATCCACGCTGGTCAACGAGATCCTCTACAAGACGCTGGCGGCCGCCATGAACGGCGCACGCAGCCGTCCGGGCCAATGCGAGGAAGTGCAGGGCATGGAATGGGTCGACAAGGTCATTGGCATCGACCAGTCGCCCATCGGGCGCACGCCGCGTTCCAACCCGGCAACGTACACCGGCGTGTTCAGCGACATCCGGGCCCTTTTTGCCAGTACCCAGGACGCCAAAATGCGCGGGTACGGTCCTGGCCGGTTCAGCTTCAATGTGAAGGGCGGCCGGTGCGAAGCCTGCGAGGGCGGCGGCATCCTGCAAATTGAGATGCACTTTCTGCCGGATATTTATGTGCCCTGCGACGTCTGCAAAGGCAAACGCTACAACCGGGAGACGCTGGAAGTCCGCTACAAGGACAAGAACATCTCCGACGTGCTGGATATGACGGTGGAAGAGGCGTGCGCTTTCTTTGCCAATGTTCCCAAGATCGCCCGCAAGCTGCAGACATTGCAGGAGGTGGGCCTTGGCTATATCCAGCTGGGGCAGGCGGCCACGACCCTCTCGGGCGGCGAGGCCCAGCGTGTCAAACTGGCCAACGAACTGGCGCGCCGGGGAACCGGCCAGACCGTCTATATTCTGGATGAGCCGACCACCGGCCTGCATGTGGCGGACGTCCACCGTCTTGTCAAAGTGCTGGACAAGCTTGTGGACGCCGGGAACACCGTGATCGTGATCGAGCATAATCTGGATGTGATCAAGCGCGCGGATCATATCATCGACCTTGGGCCGGAGGGCGGCAGCGGAGGCGGCCTTGTGGTGGCCACCGGCACGCCGGAGGAAGTGGCGCAGAACGAGCGCTCCTTCACCGGGCAGTATTTGAAACCTGTGCTGGAACGCGCCCGGCAGCTGCAGGAACAGGCATAAAAAGCAGGAGCTTCCCGGAGCGGGGGCTCCTGCTTGCTGTTGTACGGCAAACCACAGGATAGCGTATAGTATGAAAAATCCGAAACAACTGCTTGTACTTTTTTCCGCAATTTGCTATACTGGTACAGTATATTGGATTTGTGTGCCCTTTAAGGAGAATTCACTTGGAAAAACTGACTTATTCGCATGACAGTGCGGCGGCGGAAACGCTGGCGGCTTATTACGAGACGCCGCCGATGGCCTATGTGCGCAGCTACGGCTGCCAGCAGAACGTCAACGACGGGGAGAAGATCCGCGGCGTTCTGCAGGACGTGGGTTTCGGGCTGTGCGATTCGCTGGAGGACGCCGACCTGATCCTGTTCAACACCTGCGCGGTGCGGGAACATGCAGAGCAGCGGGTGTTCGGCAATATCGGCGCGCTGAAAAAACTGAAGGAACAGAACCCGAAACTGGTCATCGGCGTCTGCGGCTGCATGGCGCAGCAGCCTCATATCGTGGAAAAGCTGCGCCAGAGTTATCCGTACGTGGACCTGGTGTTCGGTGTGGACGGCATCGACCGGCTGCCCGCCATGCTGGCGGAGCGTCTGCGGCGCGGCAAACGCTACCTGCAGATGCCGGAGCAGCGGAACGCGGTGGTCGAGGAACTGCCCATCCGAAGGGATTCGGGATTCCGCGCCTGGCTGCCGATCATGTATGGTTGCGACAACTTCTGCACCTATTGTATTGTACCGTATGTGCGGGGGCGGGAACGCAGCCGGGAACCCGGCGCCATCCTGGCGGAGTTCCGGGGTCTGGTGGCAAACGGCTACAAGGAGATCACCCTGCTGGGGCAGAATGTCAACAGCTACGGCAAGGGGCTGGCACAGCCCGTGGATTTCGCCGACCTGCTGAACCTTCTGTGCGAGGTGCCGGGGGATTACCAGATCCGCTTTATGACGAGCCACCCCAAGGATGCCAGCCGCAAGCTGATCGACACCATCGCCGCGCAGCCTCATTTGTGCAAGCACATCCATCTGCCGGTACAGTCCGGCAGCGACCGGGTCCTGCAGCAGATGAACCGCCGCTATACGGCGGAACAGTACAAGGAACTGGTGCGCTATGCCCGGCAGAAGATCCCCGGGGTCACCTTCTCCAGCGACATCATTGTCGGGTTCCCCGGCGAGACGGAGGAGGATTTCTCCGCCACGCTGGATCTGGTGCGGGAAGTGGGCTATATGCAGCTGTTCACCTTCATCTATTCAAAGCGCAGCGGGACCCCGGCAGCCCGAATGCCGGACCCCGTCACCCATGCCGAAAAAGCGGCGCGGATGGAACGGCTGCTGCGCGTGCAGGATGAATACGCCTTTGCCGCGGTGGCCGCCATGGCCGGACAGACGGTGCGTGTGTTGGTGGAAGCGGCCGGGCGTACCCCGGGCACCTGCAATGGGCGTCTTGACAACAACCTGGTGGTGGAATTCCCCGCGCCGGAGTCGTTGATCGGTCAGTGGGCGCAGGTCCGCCTGACGGGCTCCCGCGCGGCGCTGCTGGTGGGCGAACTGGCACAGGAAAACACGACCGAAACAGAAGTATAAACAAAAAAGGAGTCACTACAATGGATTGCATGGATCTTTTCAAGAAAGCGGCTGCCGCGATGCAGACCGACCCCCGTTATCTGGAACTGGACGCGGCGCGCCGCGCCAACGATGCGGACCAGGAACTGCAGGGGCTGATCGGGGAGTTCAATCTGGCCCGTCTGGACCTGAACAATGAGAGCAGCAAGACCGAGACGGACGCGGCCCGCGTGGCGGAACTGAACCAGAAGATCAACGCGCTGTACGACCAGATCATGGCCAGCGAGGGCATGATGCGCTACAACGAGGCCAAGAATGCCTGCGAAGCGATGGTCAACTATATCGACGCCATCATCAACACGGCTATGAACGGCGGCGACCCCATGACGGTCCAGGAACCGGCGGGCGGCTGCACCGGCAGCTGCGCGACCTGCGCGGGCTGCCACTGAGCGCGGCCTGGATACGGCAGATCAGGAAAGCAGAAACAACAGGAGTGTGAAACATGGCCGAACAAACAGTATCGCCCATGATGCAGCAGTATTTTGAGATCAAGAAACAGCATCCCAATGAGATCGTATTTTACCGCGTAGGCGACTTCTATGAGATGTTCTACGACGACGCGCTGACGGCCTCAAGGGAATTGGAATTGACCCTGACGGGCAAAAACTGCGGCAAGGAAGAGCGCGCCCCCATGTGCGGCGTACCCTTCCACTCCTATGAGACCTATGTGGCGCGGCTGATCGCCAAGGGCTACAAGGTGGCGATCTGCGAACAGATGGAGGACCCGGCGCTGGCCAAGGGGCTGGTCAAGCGCGACATCATCCGGGTGGTCACGCCGGGAACTGTTATCGAGAGCAGCATGCTGGACGAGGATAAAAACAATTACCTGTGCAGCATCTACTGCAAACGCCGCCGGGGCCGCTGGAAGGCGGGCGTCTGCTTTGCCGATATTTCCACCGGCGAGGCGCGCGCGACGGAACTGGAAGCAGAAAAGCTCGGCCCTGCGATCATTACGGAACTGTGCCGCTTTATGCCCAGCGAGATCCTGATCTGCCCGGGCATACTGGACTTCAAGGATGTGACCGCTTACATCAAGCAGCACACCAGCGCCCTTGTGGAACTGCGGGAGGACGCCTGCTATCAGGATGCGCTTGTGGAAGCGACGATGGCGGGGCAGTTCGGCGCGGGCTGGCGCAAGGCGATGGGGTACGAGGCGGACTGCCTGGTGCCGTATGCCGTGGCGGCGCTGCTGAACTACCTGCAGGAGACCCAAAAGCACGGGCTGGAACGGATCAAGTCGGTAGAAAACTATGCGGACGCCCAGTATATGCGCCTGTCCCCGGTCACGCGCGCCAACCTGGAATTGACGGAAACCATGCGCGGCCGGGAAAAGCGCGGTACGCTGCTTTGGGTGTTGGATAAGACTGAAACGTCGATGGGCAAGCGGCTGCTGCGCGCCTGGATCGAACAGCCTCTGGTGGATGCGGACGCGATCAATGCGCGCCTTTCGGCTGTGCAGGCCCTGTACACCGCAAACATCGCGCGGGCGGATCTCAAGGAGGCGCTTTCCCACGTATATGATATGGAACGGCTCACGACCCGTATCCTGTACGGTTCGGCGACGCCGCGGGAAGTAAAGGCGCTCGGCGATACCTGCGCCCGTCTGCCGCAAATCCGGGAACAGGCGGCTGCCTGCGGGGCGCCGCTGCTGGAACAGCTGGCGCAGCAGATCGATCCGCTGCAGGATCTGCAGGAAAGGATCGAGAATACGCTGGTGGACGATCCCCCGGCCACGCTGAAGGACGGCGGCGCCATTTGCAGCGGTTACAACAGTGAAGTGGATGAACTGCGGGATATCATGCACGGGGGCAAAGGGTATCTGGCCAGCCTCGAGTCCAAGCTGCGGGAGGAGACCGGCATTCCCAAACTGAAGATCGGTTTCAACAAGGTGTTCGGCTACTATATCGAAGTCAGCCGTTCCTATACCGATTCCGTCCCGGATACCTTTACCCGCAAGCAGACGCTGACCAACGGCGAACGCTACATCACCCCGGAACTGAAAGAACTGGAAAACAAGATCCTGGGCGCTAACGAACGTTTGCTGGCGCTGGAACATCAGCTTTTTGCCGAGCTTCTTTCCGACATATCGGCGCAGATCGTCCGCCTGCAGCGCACGGCGCTGGCGGTTGCGCAGCTGGATGTGCTGGCCGGCTTTGCCGAAGCAGCGCTGCAGAACAATTATGTGATGCCGGAGGTGGACGGCAGCGACCGGATGGAGATCAAAGAAGGCCGCCACCCGGTGATCGAACAGATGCTCAAAGGCAGCTTGTTTGTGCCGAACGACACGCTGCTGGATGAAGGTGAAAACCGCATGCTGCTGATCACCGGCCCCAATATGGCCGGCAAGTCGACCTATATGCGGCAGAACGCCCTGATCGCCCTGATGGCGCAGATCGGCAGTTTTGTCCCGGCGGCCAGCGCCCACATCGGGGTGGTGGATGCGATCTTTACCCGCGTGGGCGCGTCGGACGATCTGGCAGCCGGGCAGTCTACCTTCATGGTGGAGATGACGGAAGTGGCGGAAATTTTGCGCCACGCCAGCAAGGACAGTCTGGTTATCCTCGACGAGATCGGCCGCGGGACCTCCACCTTCGACGGTATGAGCATCGCCCGTGCGGTGGTGGAGTACATCTGTGACAACATCGGCTGCAAGACGCTGTTTGCGACCCACTACCATGAACTGACCGGCATGGAACAGGATATCTACGGCGTGAAGAACTACAACATCGCCGTGAAAAAGCGCGGGGAGGACATCACCTTCCTGCGCCGGATCGTGGCGGGCCCCGCCGACGACAGCTACGGCATTGAAGTAGCCAAACTGGCAGGGCTTCCCGCCAGCGTCACCAAGCGCGCCCATGCCGTGCTGCGGCAGCTGGAAGCCAGCGCGCCGGACCACAACAAACCGATCCAGCTGGACTTTGAAACGGTGGAGGCGTACAACAATCCGCCGGTCCCCAGCGAAGTGGTGGAAAAACTCCACAACGTCGATATTGAAACGCTGACGCCGCTGGAGGCGCTCAACTTCCTGTACGAACTCAAAAACACATTGGACAAAGAATAAAGGCAGGTGAATGATATGGCGGAGATCCGCGTTCTGGACAAGCATACAGCGGAACTGATCGCGGCAGGCGAGGTCGTGGAACGGCCTGCGTCGGTGGCCAAAGAACTGCTGGAAAACGCCATTGACGCGGGGGCGACCCAGATTACGCTGTCTGCGGTACGGGGCGGGATCTCCCAGCTGCAGATCGTGGACAACGGCAGCGGGATCGAGGCGGAGTACATCGACAAAGCCTTCATCCGCCATGCCACCAGCAAGATCTCCACGGCAGAAGATCTGAACCATATCCATACATTGGGCTTCCGCGGCGAGGCGCTGGCCTCCATTGCCAGCGTGGCGCGGGTGGACGTACTGACCCGGACGGAACAGGATGAATATGCCTGCCATTACCGCATCGAGGGCGGCGACCCCCAGGGCATGGAGGCCGGCGCCCGCCCGGTGGGCACGACGATCACGGTCAGCGACCTGTTTTACAATACGCCCGCCCGCATGAAGTTTCTGAAAAAGGACGCCACCGAGGGCACCTATGTGTCGGAGGCCGTGCTGCACGAGGCGCTGGCCCACCCGGAGATCAGTTTCCGCTTCCTTCGCGACGGCAAGCAGCAGTTCCTCACACCGGGGGACGGCGACCTGCGCAGCGCGGTGTATGCGGTGCTGGGGCGTGAGTTTGCCCGGGACCTGCTGGCGGTGGAAGGGGAGAGCGGCGTATACCGCGTCACGGGCCTCATCACACCGCCGCGGGCCTGCCGCGCCAGCCGCGGCGCCCAGCATTTCTTTGTCAATGGGCGGTACGTCAAAAACCGCACGATGATGGCGGCGCTGGAAAACGCCTATAAAGGCACGATGATGCAGGGGAAATTCCCCGGCGCGGTGCTGATGCTGGAAATGCCCGCGGACCTGGTGGACGTCAATGTGCACCCGGCCAAGACGGAGATCCGTTTCGCCCGGGAGAGCGATGTGTTCGACGCCGTCTACCGCGCGGTCCGCACGGCGCTGACGACGCCGGGAAGCGGGGAATGCCGCTTTGAACTGCACGAGAGCGCCCCGGCGAAAAAAGAAGTGCCGCTGCAGCCCGCACCGGCGGCCCACCGCCCGGCGCCGGGAAAACCGCGGTTTACGACGCTGTCTGCGGCGGAGTACCGTGCATTGAACCGTCTCACCGAGCCGGTCGCGCCCAGACCGTTCCCGGGGGACATCCACGTGGAGTCCCCGGGGCCCCGCTATGACGCGGGCGCGGCGTCTTCCGCCGCTGTGCAGAGGGGCGCTGTCCGCGAGGAGGCCGTGCTGGACATCCTGCCGGACGAACCTGATGCAGACGGCGCGCCCGGACAGGAACTGCCCGCCGTGCATTATCCTGCGACGGCGGCAAACGACCTGGAAAGCCTGGCGGATGCAGCAGGCCGTACGCTGCCCGCTGCCCTTGCAGATGCGCTGGCCGGCATGCAGGCCGCCCCCACCCCGCCCGAAACGGAAGCAGGCGGCATCCTGCCGGGACCGCGGGACACAGAAGCGGATGGGACGGGACGCGAGGAAGCCTCGCAGACGGCCCTCAGCGCGCTGCCGGCCGAAGGGGACGCGCCGGAACAGACGGTGATGGCGCCGCCCGCCGCAGAACCGCTGCGCCTGGTGGGGGAAGTGTTCAAAACCTACATCATCACCGAGCGCGGGGCAGAACTCTGCCTCATCGACAAGCACGCGGCGCACGAGCGCATTCTGTTTGAGAAGCTGGCCAGCGCCTATGGCAACGTCCCGGCGCAGATGCTGCTGGTGCCCGTGCAGGTCAATCTGACCGCCGGGGAAAAGCAGGCGCTGATGCAGAACCTGGAACTGCTCTCGGACGCCGGTGTGGAAGTGGAGGATTTCGGCGGGCCTACGGTGCTGGTGCGCGCTGTGCCGGCGGACGTTGTGGTGGATGATGTGGAAGATATGGTGGTAGAACTGGCATCCCACCTGCAAAACGGCGGGCGGGACGCACTGCGTGAAAAGACAGAATGGGTGTTGCATTCCATCGCCTGCCGGGCCGCCATCAAGGCCGGAGACAGGACCACCAGCGCCGAGATGCTGGCGCTGGCCCAGCAGATCATGGATGGCACCATTCCGCCGTTCTGCCCGCATGGCCGCCCCTGCGTGCTGAAGATCACCCGGAAGGAGTTGGAAAAACAGTTTGGACGCCTTGTGTGACCGCCCCAAAGTGGTAGCCCTCGGCGGACCGACTGCTACCGGGAAAACGGCCCTCTCCGTTGCGCTGGCGCAGAAATTTCACGGTGAGGTCATCAACGCGGACTCCATGCAGATCTACCGCGGCCTTTCCATCGGGACCGCAAAGCCGCCGCCGGAGGAACGGCAGGGCGTGCCGCATCATCTTCTTGATTTTCTGCCGCCGGAACAGCCTTACAGCGTGGCGGATTATGTGGCGGCGGCCGCGCGGCAGATCGAACAGATCACGGCGCGGGGAAACCTGCCGCTGCTGACAGGGGGGACCGGGCTGTACATCACCAGCCTGCTGCGCGGCGTAAAGTTCGGCGCGGTGCAGGCGGACCCGGATCTGCGTTCGCGGCTGCAGCGGGAAGCACAGACGCTTGGTGCGCAGGCGCTGCACGAACGGCTGCGCGCGGTGGACCCGGCCTACGCGGATCAGGTACACCCCAACAATGTTACCCGGGTCGTCCGCGCCCTGGAATTGTATGAACTGACAGGGCAGACAAAAGAAGTGCAGCGGCAGGCTAGCTGCCCCGAAACGCCGCCTTATCGCGCGCTCTGCCTCTGCCTGACCTGCCGTGACCGGGCGCTGCTGTACCGGCGCATCGACCAGCGGGTGGACAAGATGATGGAAATCGGCCTGCTGGAAGAAGCGGAACAGGTATGGCGCAACCGGGCGCAGTACCGCACGGCGGCTCAGGCCATCGGCTACAAAGAATTTTTTCCGTATTTTGAACAGACCCAGACGCTGGGGGCGTGCACAGCCCGCTTGAAACAGGCGACCCGGCAGTATGCCAAGCGGCAGCTCACGTGGTTCCGCCATCAGGGCGACGCCGTGTGGCTGTATGTGGAGGACGAAGATCTTCTGGAGCGCGCCTGCGGTCTGGTCCGGGACTTTTTGAAGAATTGATCCCCAGCCGGATGGGAGGCGATCGCATGAGGCAAGACAAAAAGCAGGTCAGCGCAGCCAGGGTGCTGCGCTGGATCGGTGTTGCGCTGCTGGCGGTCGTCTTTTTGTATGTGGTGGCGCAGTGCTTCGTGATCTTCCGCCAGTCCTATAAGACGGAGACCGCCATTCGGTATACCATGTCCGACAGCGTCACGCTGGACGGAGTCGTTTCGTATGAAGCGGTGCCGGTGGAAGGCAGCGGGGACCTGGGGTATCTCGTGAAGGATGGGGAGCGGGTGAGCAACGGCACGGTCCTGGCGGAATATTATACCGATGATTCCCAGGGCCTTCTGCGGGAGCGGCTGGACCGTCTGCAGCGGACCATCGACCTGCTCAGCAAGTCCCAGAATTCCGACAGCAGCGATCTCTCGGTGCTGACCAACCAGACCCGGCAGGCGCTGTACAATCTGCTGGACAAGCTGGATGCGGCGGAATACAGCGGCATCACCGAGGCCGAGGACGACTTCCTGCTGGCACAGAACCGTCTGCAGGTCAATACCGGCCAGACGGAAGGGTTCAGCCAGACGCTCCAGACGCTGCAGGCGGAATATGATGAGATCTACGCCCAGCTCAGCGCCCTGCAGACCGTGACGGCCTCCACCAACGGCTATTTCAGCAGCACGGCGGCGGCGCCGCTGATCCAGACGGACCCGGAGGCGCTGGACAAGGCCACGCCGGTGGAACTGCAGCAGATGCTGGCGGACGGGTTCCCGGCGGCGGATACGGACCGGGCCGGTCAGATCGCTACCGGCTTCAGCTGGCGGTTTTATACCGTCTGCGACCTGGAAACGGCGGAACGGTTTGAGGGCATCACTTCGGTCAGGATCAGCATCCCCGGCAAGCAGAACACCCCGCTGGCCGCCACGCTGGCGGAGCGCACCATCGATGAGGAGAACGGTATCGCCAAACTGGTATTCGAGTGTCAGAGCATCAATGCCGAGATCCTGAGCCTTGGCCAGGAGACTGCGCAGATCGACATCCAGACCTACGAGGGGATCCGCATCGATAAGCAGGCGCTGCATATTGTGGACGGCCAGCGGGGCGTGTATGTCAAGTACGGCAATCTGCAGCGGTTCCTTCGGATCACGATCTTGTATGAGGATGAAAACTACATCCTGATCCCGGACGACGGGGCCATCGGCACCGAGAACGAGGTCCGCCTGTACGATGAGATCATCGTGCAGGGCACCAATCTGGAAAACGGCAAGCTGCTGTAGAGCCGGCAAACGAGAATATGCCCGTTTTATATTGACAAGAGGCACCAAATCGACGATAATATTTAGTATATATTGCTGTAATCGTGCATGCGCAATTTTTTGCACAGGTGACCAAAGGAGTTAACGATTATGTCTATGTTCGACAGCTTGAAAAGCAAACTGGGAATCGACCCCGAGGGTGATTCGTATATAGATGATACCGAGGACGAAATTTTTGCCGGCGGCCAGGGAAACGGCGGCGCGCAGAATTATTCCCAGGCGGAAGTCAAGCAGCACAGCAACAAGGTGGTCAACATCAATGCCACCACGCAG
Source organism: Candidatus Gemmiger avistercoris (assembly GCA_019116705.1). Lineage (GTDB taxonomy): Bacteria > Bacillota > Clostridia > Oscillospirales > Ruminococcaceae > Gemmiger > Gemmiger avistercoris. The sequence continues at coordinate 65,931 of DXBF01000009.1, read as the reverse complement.
CTTCAGGTCGTGCTGGTGAAGCCCGAACGGTTCGAGGACGCCTCCACCATCGCCGACCAGCTGAACGCCAAACGCACGGTCGTGCTCAACCTGGAATCCACCGGCAAGGAAGTCTCCCGCCGTCTGATCGATTTCCTTTCCGGCGTGGCCTATGCGAACAACGGCCAGATCAAGCGCGTGGCTACCAGCACGTTCATCATCACCCCCTACAATGTGGACATTATGGGGGACCTGATCGACGAACTGGAGAACAATGGCGTATTCTTCTGACAAACCGGTGTCGCGCGGCTTTGTGCCGCCGCAGAATGATGAGGAACGCCGCCTGATGCGCCGGGTGGAGGAATTGTGCCGGGTAGCGCAGGACCGCGGGATCCCGCGCTATACGGGGTTCCTGTCGGACCGGGAACAGACGCTGGCAGAAGCCGCCTGCCACCGGGCCGGGTTTTCGGCGTTTCGTTTTTGGGGCGGCTACCCGGAAGCGGAGCGCCGGGTGCTCTGCCTGGAGCCGCCCGAAGCCTGGCAGGAAGCCCCCGTGGCCTTTTTGCAGATCACAGCCCAGGGCGCGGATCTGCCGGAGCATCGGGACCATCTGGGGGCGATCCTGGGCCTGGGCCTGGAACGCGCCTGCCTGGGGGACCTGATCCAGGACCCGGAAGCCCCTGCGGTTTTTTATGCGGCGGTGCTGGCAGACAAGCAGGCGTTCATCGCCGCGGAGTTGACCAGCGCGGGCCGCTGCCCGGTCCAGGCAAACCCCTGCGACGCGCTGCCGGACCGGCTGGCCCGGGGGCCGGAACGCACCGTGCGGGAGGCTACGGTCTCCTCGCTGCGGGCGGACGCAGTGCTTGCGGCCATGATGCATACCTCCCGTGCGCGGGCGGCAGACTATATTGCGGCGGGCCGCGTGGAAGTCAATCACCTGGCGCTGCAGGCGGCCCATGCGCCGGTCTATGCCCGCGACATCTTCACGGTGCGGGGCGTGGGGCGTTACCAGCTGACGGAGATCGGCGGGAAAAGCCGCAAAGACCGTATCTTTATATCGTTCTTCCAATACTGACCCTTGCGCGCGGGACCGCGCCTTTTCCATAGTCAAAATGAGTCCGGAAAGTCCGAAAAGAGGAGGAATAGTATGGTATCTTCTGAGGATGTACGCCGCGTGACATTCGAGAAATCGATGCGCGGCTATCGCTGCGACGATGTGGACGATTATCTCAAGCAGGTCGCGGAAAGCATGGAGGCCCTCTCTGCCCAGAACGACGATCTGCAGAAAAAGCTGGTCGTGCTGGCGCAGCGGATCGACCAGTACCGAGCGGAGGAAGATACGCTGCGCACGACGATGATCAACGCGCAGCGCCTGGGCGAAAATGTGATCCGGGAAGCCAAACAGAAGGCGGCGGAGATCATCCGCACGGCCAACATGAAGGCGGAGGACCGGGAGCAGCGCGCCCGTGACGATGTGGAACTGGCCAAGCAGGAGATCGTTACGCTGAAAAGCGAAGCGGACAGCTTCAAGCGCTCTTTGATGGAGATGTACCGCAAGCATATCAACCTGATCAGCAAACTGCCCGAGTACAAAAAGACGGAGGAGGAAGAGCCGGAGTCCCCGCCGCCGGCCCAGGCGGCGGCCGCGCCGGAAGCGCCCGCCCCGCAGCCGGAACCTGTCCAGCCGCAGCCGGTCCAGCCGGAACCGCCCGTGCAGGAGACTGTCTACTATCCGGCGGAGGAGCCGCAGCCGGAACCGGCGGCCGCAGAACAGGAACCTGTGGATACGGTGGAGTTTGCCATAGCCCCCCACCCGGAGGAGCCGGAGGAGATACCGGCCCCCGTGCAGCCGCCGGTACAGCAGGCGGACGAACTGCCCTTCCAGCCGGGCGCCGGGCTGTATGACGACGCACCGGCAGAAAAGCCTGCGCCTGCCCGTAAGACGCGGAAATCCAGCACAGGAAAGCGGACCACCCGCAAGAGCAAGGCTGCTGTGGAGCCGCAGGAGGAACTGTCCTCCCCGGCATTTGATAACTTCGAGGGCATAGACTTTGACAGCTGATCCACCGTGATACAAGCCTGTGCTTCAAAGATTTGAATAATAGAGGAGAGTAGGAAATCTTGCCGCAGAATTACAACGACACCATCCACAAGATGCAGACGCCCTTTGAGATGCGGGCGGGCCTGCCGAAGAAGGAACCCAAGATGCTCGAGGACTGGGAGAAAAACCATGTCTATGAGCAGATGATCCGCAACAACGAGGGCAAACCCCGCTACATCCTGCACGACGGCCCGCCGTACGCCAACGGCAGCATCCATATGGGGACGGCCCTGAACAAGATCATCAAGGACATCATCGTCCGTTACAAGAACATGGCCGGTTTCCAGGCGCCCTATGTGCCCGGCTACGATACCCACGGCCTGCCCATCGAACTGAAGGCCCTGGGCTCCCTGGGTGACAAGAAGGCGGGCGTTTCCAAGCTGGAACTGCGCAAGATCTGCCGCGAATTCGCCACAGAGCACATCGACGTGATGAACGCTCAGTTCAAGCGTCTGGGGGTGCAGGGCGATTTTGAGAATCCCTACCTGACGCTACGCCCGGAGTTTGAGGCGCGCCAGGTGGAGATCTTTGGCGATATGGCCAAAAAGGGTTACATTTACAAGGGCATGAAGGCCGTTTACTGGTGCCCGGAGGACCGCACCGCGCTGGCCGAAGCTGAGATCGAATATGCGGAGGATGAGTGCGACTCCATCTATGTCCGTTTCCATCTGACGGGCGACCCCAAGGGCGTGCTGACCAAGCACAACATCCCGCTGGACAAGGCATGGATCGTGATCTGGACCACCACCACCTGGACGCTGCCCGCCAACGTGGCCACCTGCCTGAACCCCGATCTGGAGTATGCCTTTGTCAAGATCGGGGAGGATTACCACATCATGGCGGCGGATCTGGTCAAGACCACGATGGAAGCCTGCCATATCGAAGAATATGAAGTGCTGCCGGAAACGGTGCGCGGCAGTGAACTGGAACTGATGGAATACAAGCATCCCTTCCTGGACCGCACCGGCCTGGTGATCCTGGGCGATCACGTCACGCTGGAAGGCGGCACGGGCTGTGTTCACACGGCCCCCGGCCACGGCGTCGAGGACTTTGAGGTGTGCGTCAACCACTACCCGCAGCTGCCGGTGGTGGTCCCCGTGGACGACGCGGGCCGCCTGACCGAGGAGGCCGGCAAAGAGTTCGCGGGCCTGAAGGTGTGGGCCGCCAACAAGGTCATCCTGGAGCATATCCGGGAGAGCGGCCATCTGATGGGCGTGCAGCACATCACCCACCAGTATCCCCATTGCTGGCGCTGCCACCATCCCATCATCTTCCGCGCCACGGAACAGTGGTTCTGCTCCATCGACGCCTTCAAAGAGGACGTCTACAAGGCCATCGACAGCGTGCACTGGCAGCCCGCCTGGGGCCATGACCGCATGGCGGGCATGGTGCGCGACCGCAGCGACTGGTGCATCAGCCGCCAGCGCGTCTGGGGCGTGCCCATCCCGGTGTTCTACTGCAAGAAGTGCGGCAAGTACCACATCACGGACGCTTCCATCCAGGCGGTGTCCGACCTGTTCCGCAAGGAAGGCAGCGACGCCTGGTACAAGTACGACGCCAACGAGATCATGCCCAAGGGCGAAGTCTGCGAATGCGGCGCTTCCGACTGGGAGAAGGATCCCGATATCATGGACGTCTGGTTTGATTCCGGCTCCACCTGGAGCGCGGTCTGCCGGGAACGCCCCGAACTGACCTGGCCCGTGGATCTGTATATGGAAGGCGCCGACCAGTTCCGCGGTTGGTTCCAGTCCAGCCTGCTGACCTGCGTGGCTACGCAGGGGATCGCCCCCTACCGGGAGGTGTTGTGCCACGGCTGGGTGGTGGATGCCCAGGGCAAGCAGATGCACAAATCCGCCGGCAACGGCATGGAACCGGCGGAGATCATCCGCGACTACGGCGCCGACATCATCCGTTTGTGGGTGGCGTCCAGCGACTATACGGTGGACGTGCGCGCGGGCAAGGAGATCTTCCGTCAGCTCTCGGAGGCTTACCGCAAAATGCGCAACACCGCACGTTTCATGCTGGGCAACCTGAGCGACTTCGATCCCAACACCGACGCGGTGGCGGACGATCAGCTGTATGAGATCGACCGCTGGGCTCTGGAAGCCTGCAATGCGCTGACGGCGACCATGCGGGATGCTTACGACCATTACGATTTCTCCCGCGCGTATCACGCGCTGTACAACTTCTGCGTGATCGATATGTCCAACTTCTATATGGATGTGATCAAGGACCGGCTGTACTGCGCGGACGACCATGCGCGCCGCTGTGCGCAGACGGCGCTGTACCGCATCCTGGTGGATTTCACCAAGCTGCTGGCCCCGATCCTCTGCTTTACCAGCCAGGAGATCTGGAGCTATGTGCCCAAGATGCCCGGCATGAAGGAGTATGTGGTCTTTGAGCAGATGCCGGAAGCCAAAGAGCCCGCCGGCAAGGACTTCACCGACAAGTGGGACCGCATCATGGCGATCCGTGACGATGTGAAGAAAGTGCTGGAACAGGCCCGCACCGACAAAAAGATCGGTTCTGCGCTGGAAGCCGTGCTGACGCTGTACTGCAGCGAGGAACTGTATGGGTTCCTCAATGCGATCCCGATGGATGAACTGGCGGATCTGTTCATCGTATCGCAGGTCCGCCTGGAGCATGGGGAAGGCGGCGTCAAGGGTCTGCTGGAAGGCCTGGGCGTACAGGCCGACCATGCGGCCGGCAACAAGTGCCTGCGCTGCTGGAAGTATGAGACTTCCGTTGGCGAGAACGGTCTCTGCCCGCGCTGCGCCAAGGTGCTGGGAATGTGATTTATCCTTCAGCGGTGCTTAGATCTGGATAAGCACCGCTGATTTTTTCAACCGTTGGAGTTAGATATGATCGTGTCGTTTCTATCGCTGCTGGCAGCTGTGCTGCTGGTAGCCGTGGATCAGCTCATCAAATGGTGGGCGACGGAGGTTTTGCAGCCGATGGGGGCCATGACGCTTCTGCCGGGGGTCGTGGAACTTCACTATTATTTGAATGACGGCATGGCATTTTCGATGCTTTCCGGCCGGCAGGGCCTGCTGATCGCGGTGACATCGATTGTGCTGATCGGGGTGCTGTTTATGCTTGTCCGCCGCAAAATGCATCCCATGGAACGGGTGGCCTGGACACTGATCCTGGGCGGCGGCGTCGGCAACCTGATCGACCGGGTGCTCAATGGCGTGGTGGTCGATTACGTCAATGTATTGTTTGTGGATTTTGCCGTTTTCAATTTTGCCGATATGTGCATCACCGGCGGCGTCATCCTGTTGATGGCGTGGGTCCTCCGGGATTCCTTCAAAAAGGAAGCAAAAGAGGAAAAGCCCACGGGGTAAAAGGGACTGGAGCATGGAAGAACTGGAGATCACAGCCGGCGCCCAGGACGCCGGACGGCTGGACGCCTGGCTGGCCGGACGGTGCTGCACGCTGTCCCGCAGCGCCCTGCAGAGTTTGATCGAGCAGGAACTGGTGACTCGGGACGGCGTGCCGGTGAACAAGAAGGAAAAAGTACAGCCAGGAAGCAGATACCGCATCGTATTGCCGGAACCCCGGCCCATTGAGGCGGTCCCGCAGGAGATCCCGCTTTCCATCGTGTATGAAGACGCGGACCTTCTGGTGGTTGACAAGCCCAAAGGAATGGTCGTCCATCCTGCGCCGGGCAACCCGGACGGGACGCTGGTCAATGCGCTGCTGTTCCATTGCGCCGGGGAACTTTCCGGCATCGGCGGAGCGATCCGCCCGGGTATCGTGCACCGTATTGACAAAGATACCAGCGGTTTGCTGGTGGTGGCCAAGAATGATGCGGCGCACCAGGCGCTCAGCGACCAGATGCGGGTACACAGCATCCACCGCGTTTACCACGCAGTCGTCTATGGGAACTTCCGGCAGGAGGAAGGCTCGGTAGAGACATGGCTGGGAAGAGACCCGCGGGACCGCAAAAAAATGGCGGTCGTGCCGGAATCTGCTGCCGGGGCGCGGTATGCTTACACAGGCTGGCGTGTGCTGGAACGGTTCGGCGATTTTACTTATATCGCCTGCAAGCTGAAAACCGGGCGGACCCATCAGATCCGCGTTCATATGGCCTCGACCGGCCATCCGCTGGCGGGAGATGCGGTCTACGGTCCCCGGAACTGCATCAAAAGCCTGGCAGGGCAGTGCCTGCACGCCAAAGAACTTGGCTTTCAACATCCGGCGACGGGGGAGTGGATGCAGTTTGATTCCCCGCTGCCCCCCTACTTTACGGAATTTCTGGATCGGTTAAGAAAGGAACACCGTGCATGAAATCAGCGCTCAGTGATTATCTGGTCATCTGTGATATGGATAATACCCTGCTTACCGCGAAGGAGGGGCTGCCTTCCTGCAATCGAACGGTGATCCAGCTGTTTACCGAGATGGGCGGGCTTTTCACTGTGGCGACCGGCCGGCCGCCGGAATCCATCCGGGCGGCGCTGCCCGGGATTGCGCTTTCCATGCCGGCGATCTCCTGCAACGGCGCACTGCTGTACGATTTCTCGACCGAGACGGTCCTGCACCGTTCCACGCTCGACCGGGAACAGGCAACGGCGGCGATCGCGGATATTTTGCCGAAGTTTTCCCGCATAGGGGTCGAGGTCATGGCCGGAAACGGTGAGATGTATGTGATCAACGCCAATGAATACACCCATGCACATCAGGTGGATGAACACCTGGGCAGCATTGCCTGCCCGCTGGAGTGCGTTCCGGATGGCTGGATCAAGGTGGTATTCGCCTCCGATCCCGAAACGATCCGCAAGCTGGGGCAGTATGCAAAGACCAAATATTATGGCCGGGATAACTACTTCCTTGCCACGAACAATATCTACCTGGAGATCATGCCGGCGGGGGTCAGCAAGGCGACGGGAATGCACGATCTGTGCGCACTGATGAACCACTCGCAGAAAAAGACCATCGTGATCGGCGACTATTATAACGATTTGGAATTGATGCGCGAAGCCGGGCATGCGGTGGCGGTCGCCAATGCGCCTGCCGAAGTCAAGGCCAGCGCGGACGAAGTGACCACCTGCACCTGTTCCGAGGGGGCGGTCGGCGAGTACTTATACCAACTGGTACAACGCGCTACCGGCGCGTGACGCAAAGGAAAAAGAGGCGCATATGCGAGTCAGCGATTTGATGAACCCCAAAGGGATCTTGCTGTATGCGAACATCGACAATCGTGCAGACGCCCTGGGGATCCTGGTAGAACTGCAGGAGGGCAGCGGGATCATCACCAACGGTACGGCCTATTACAATGCTGTTTATCAGCGGGAAACGTTCGGCGGGTCTACAGCGATCGGGAACGGCATCGCGCTGCCGCACGCCGGGAACGCAGGCGTGTCGGCGCCGGGGATCTCGGCCCTGACCCTGCGCCGGGGCGTGGATTGGGGCGCGCCGGATGGGCGTGCGGTCGATCTTATTTTTATGATCGCCGTACCGCCGGAGGAAGAAAGCCTTCATCTGCAGATTTTGGCGCGGCTGGTCAATCTGTTGGAGTATGGAACATTGGTGGACGCGCTGCGCCATGCCAGCCGTTCGGAACGCTTTCTGGAACTGATCCAGAAAGCGGAAAATACCTGTTTTGGCGTTTGAGTTTGGGAATAAGGCCGGGAGCGGCTGCGAACGGGAGAGGTTCGGGCCGTGCTCCGGCTTTTTTTGGTGAAAAGAGAGAAAAAAGAGGGATTCGTTCGGGAAAAATTGGCGATATGATTCATTGCTTTAGTGCGGCAAAGTGTGCTATACTTTAGCATATTAAACCGGAAAAGAGAAGGGCGGCGGCAAGCCGTCGATCACCGGGAGGAACGGGAGGAAGAAAACATGAAAAAAGCGGTATCACTTCTGCTGGCGGCTGCTATGACGACGGGGTTGGCGGCCTGCGGCAGCACGGCGTCTGAGAGCACGGCCCAGACCTCTTCTGCGGCGCAGAGCACTGCGGAAAGTTCCGCGGCGGAAGCAGAGGGTACGGTCTACCAGATCGGCATCTGCCAGCAGCAGCCCCATGAGGCGCTGGATCAGGCGACCCAGGGATTCAAGGACGCGCTGGTGGAGGCTTTCGGCGAGGAGGGCGTCACCTTTGACGAGCAGAACGCCCAAGGGGATTCCAACACCTGCTCCACCATCATCAATGGCTTCGTCTCCAGCAGTTATGACCTGATCATGGCCAACGGCACCAGCGCCCTGCAGGCGGCAGCGGCGGGCACGGCGGACATTCCTATCCTGGGCACTTCCATCACCGAGTACGGCGTGGCCCTGGGCATCGACGGCTTTGACGGCACTGTGGGCGGCAATGTCTCCGGCACCAGCGACCTGGCCCCGCTGAACGAGCAGGCCGATATGCTGGAAGAACTGTTCCCGGCCGACCAGTACGCCACTGTGGGCATGCTGTACTGCAGCGCCGAGCCCAACAGTGCCTACCAGGTGGAGCAGGTCACCAACTATCTGACCGAAAAGGGCTACACGGTGGAGGATTATTCCTTCAGCGACTCCAACGACCTGGCTTCGGTGGTCCAGGGCGCGGTGGGCAGCGTGGACGTTATCTACATCCCCACTGACAATACGGCCGCCTCCAACACCGAGATCATCAACAACATCTGTCTGCCGGCTGGCGTGCCCATCATCGCGGGCGAGCAGGGGATCTGCTCCGGCTGCGGCGTGGCCACGCTGTCCATCAGCTACTATGACCTGGGTTACGCCACCGGCCAGATGGCGGTGCAGGTGCTCACCGGCGAGGCAGACATCTCCACCATGCCCATTGAGTACGCCCCCAACTTCACCAAGATGTACAACCCCACCAACTGCGAGGAACTGGGCATCACCATCCCCGACGGCTACGTAGCTATCGAGGAATAAGGGAAAAACAGGCATCCGCTGCGGCAAAAGACGGGAAAAGGGCTTCCCTTTTTCCCGTCTTTTTGCTATACTATAAAAGTCTATACATTTTTGGGGCCTGCTGCCCCGAAACCAAACAGGGGAGGTCTGTTTCTTTTGGATATCATGACATTGGTCAACGCCCTGCCCGGCGCGGTAGCGCAGGGGCTGATCTGGGCTATCATGGCCATCGGCGTCTACATCACCTACCGGGTGCTGGATATTGCCGACCTTACGGTGGACGGCACACTGTGCACCGGCGGCGCGGTCTGCATCATGTGCATGCTGGCGGGCTGCAACGTGTGGGTGTCCATCCTGGCGGCTACCGGGGCCGGGCTGCTGGCGGGGTTCGTTACCGGCATCTTTCATACTTTTATGGGCATCCAGCCCATTCTGGCCGGCATCCTGACCCAGCTTGCCCTCTGGTCCGTCAACCTGAAGATCATGGGCAAGGCCAATCAGGCCATCAACGTGAACCAGTATGATCTGCTGGTGTCGCTGCGCTACATCAAGGACGTGCCCTTCTACCAGAACACGATCTTCGTGGTGGCCATCTTTGTGGTGGTAGTCATCGCCATCCTGTACTGGTTCTTCGGCACCGAGCTGGGTTGCGGTATCCGCGCCACCGGCTGCAACGCCAATATGGCCCGGGCCCAGGGGATCAATACCAGCCTGAACAAAGTCATCGGGCTGATGCTCTCCAACGGTTTGGTGGCCCTGTCCGGCGCACTGCTGGCCCAGTACCAGGGCTTTGCCGATATCAACATGGGCCGCGGGTCCATCGTCATCGGCCTGGCCGCGGTCATCATTGGCGAGGCGCTGCTCAGCCGGGTGTTCCATAACTTCGCGCTCAAGATGTTCTCGGTGGCGGTGGGCAGCGTGATTTATTATCTGGTATACCAGGTGGTCATCTGGCTCAAGGTGGATACCGACCTGCTCAAAGCGTTCAGCGCTGTGGTGGTGGCCATCTTCCTGGCGATTCCCTACTGGAAGAGCCGGTACTTCACCAAACCGGCGGTAGCGAAGGGGGGCAAGCCCAATGCTTGAAATCAAAAACGTATACAAGACCTTCAATGCCGGCACCGTCAATGAAAAAGTCGCCCTGAACGGCCTGGACCTGAAGCTGGAGGATGGCGATTTCGTCACGGTGATCGGCGGCAACGGCGCGGGCAAGTCCACCATGCTGAACGCGGTGGCAGGGGCATGGCCTGTTGATATGGGCAAGATCCTGATCGACGGGCAGGACGTGACCCGCCTGCCGGAACACAAACGCGCCAAATATATTGGCCGGGTATTCCAGGACCCTATGATGGGCACCGCCGCGACGATGGGCATCGACGAAAATCTGGCGCTGGCGGCGCGGCGCGGCGTGTCGCGCACGCTCCGCCCCGGGATCACGAAGAAAGAACACGAGGAGTATTACCGTCTTTTGAAAACGCTGGAACTGGGCCTGGAGGACAGAATGACCAGTAAGGTGGGCCTGCTTTCCGGCGGCCAGCGTCAGGCGGTCACGCTGCTGATGGCGACGCTGAAGAAACCGCGCCTGCTCCTGCTGGATGAACATACGGCGGCGCTGGACCCCAAGACGGCGGCCCGCGTGCTGGCGCTTTCGGACAAGATCGTTCATGAGAACCATCTGACCACCCTGATGATCACGCACAACATGAAGGATGCGATCCGATACGGCAACCGCCTGATCATGATGTATGAGGGCCGCGTGATCTATGATGTGCGCGGCGAGGAAAAAGCAAACCTGAAGGTCGGCGACCTGCTCAAACGTTTTGAACAGGTCAGCGACGGAGACTTTGCCAACGACCGTATGCTGCTTTCGTAATATTTCCATGCACAGGCCCTCTGTTTTGAGCGACGGACGGCCCGCCCCGGCTGGGGGCAGAACTGTGTCCCGATGGGAGAAAAACCGGCCCATCGCACGCAAGTCCTGCCGAAATCAGCCGGGGCGCTTTGTTATTTTTTTGTAATGCGGCAGATTTTAAGAAAAATGATACTCAAAAGATGGTTTTTGTGCTATAATGGCTTTGTTTATACTTGGTGCTGTGCGGCCTGCGCCGCACGAGCGATTCCTTCCAAGGAGGTTACTGTAGCCGATGAGCCGAAAAAAGCCTAGTTTCTTATCCGCTCTCAGCCCGGTTCAGCGAAAAGCCTGTATCGTGCTGGCACTGTGCGTGCTGGCCGTTGTTCTCAGCGTTGTCGTGGCATGGATCCTGCCGCAGCATTTGAACTTTTCAACGGACGCCTATGATCCGAACCAGTACCCGCTCGACACGAGCCTGGGCGCGATCCTGGGGGACAGTTCTGCCGACGATTCCTACATAACCCAGAGCCTGTTCGTGGGGGACCGCAGCGTGGTGGCCCTGCAGAAAGACAGCCGGGTCACGCTGGATCAGTATGCCGGTACGGACGATCTGAAGATCTCGAATTTTCTGCGGGAAAGTTGTGTGGCTTTTGCTGATGACTCCAATACCTACACGATCCCGCAGGCGATCGCAAAGATGAAGCCGCGCCGCGTCTATGTCATGATCGGCAGCAACGATGTGGACGGTTCTGTTTCGGTGGACGCGTTTATCAGCGATTACAAACAGGCGCTGCAAAATATCAAGAACTCGTATTCTTATTGCGATGTGATCGCCTGCGCCATTCCGCCGGTCCTGCAGGACAGCGAGAACGCAGCGCAGACGCAGACCATCATCGACCAGTTCAATCAGGCGATCGCCGCGGCCTGTGAGGATATGGGCTATAAATATCTCAACAGCACAGAGATCCTCAAAGGCAGCAACGGGTACGCGGAAGCCAGCTATGTGGACAGTTCCGCCAATACCTTCAATGCAGCCGGGGCCAACGCGTTCCTGGAATATGTGAAATCCCACGCCTATCAGACCGAAGATACCCGCCCGGATACGGAGGATATCCCCCGGCGTGCCGCGCAGGCTTCCGGCAGCAGCGCCACGCCGACGCCCACCGCGACGCCGGAACTGCTGACGGCCAGCTATACGGTGGAGGATTCCAGCAAAGGCAGCCTGACCGGCAATGGCAAGACCGGAGCGTCCAGTCTGGATATCCAGGCGGCATCCGGGGAGCAGGTCAGCGTGACGGCGGTGCCGGCGGATGGGTATACCTTCTACCGCTGGAGCGACGGCGTTACGGATGCGACCCGTTATGACGTGCTGACCAAGGACATCTCCGTGACGGCCATGTTCAACGATGCGCGCGTGGAACTCACACTGGACCGCAGCGATACTACGATGAAAAAAGGCGAGTCGATCTCGATCAACGCCACGGTCAAGCTGGGCGACAGAAACTATGATAACAGCAATGTGCAGTGGGCCGTGAACGACGAACTGCAGATGAACGGCGGCACCTTTACCTTTACGCCGAGCGAGGCGGGGAGTTATGTGGTGCGCGCCGGTATCGAGATCAACGGCACCTTCTCTTCCGCCCAGATCACGGTGACGGTGGAATCGGACCCCACGGCCATCAGTGTCAGCGGCACGGGGACCATTACCGCGGGCGGAAGCACCACCCTGACGGCGAATGTGCAGAACCAGAGCGGCGATGTGACCTGGAGTTGCGATGAAACGTCCTGGACGGCGACGGGGAACCAGGTGACCTTTACGGCCAACCAGGAAGGGACCTACCATTTGCGGGCAAAGAACAACGGGGCGGAAGCTGTTTTTGTGCTTACGGTGAGCCCGCGGCCTACACCCACCCCGACGCCGGCGCCCACCCCGACGCCCACCTCCACGCCGACGTCTGAGGATGATTAAGGCGGAGAGAATACTTTCTGAATGAGCAACGGCGCGCCCTGTGGGAACAGTGGGCGAGCCGGATCGAAGGAGAACGATATGGCAATCTATACTTGTGTTCTGCTGGATGTGGACAATACGCTGCTGGACTTTGACGCCGCCGAGCGCAAGGCACTGACCGCCATGCTGGAGGAATATGAATTGCCGCACGATGCGCAGGCGTGCGAGGTCTACCACAAAGTGAACCGGGAACTCTGGGATGCGCTGGCCAAAGGCAAACTGGGAAAATCCAGATTGTTCCAGATCCGCTTCCAGCGTTTCCTCCAGGCGATGGAATTGCCGGATAACGGCAAAAGCCGCGCCATGAACGACCGCTATGAGGAACTGCTGGCTACACACGCGGATCTGATCCCCGGCGCGCTGAATGCGTTGGAGGAATTGGGCGAGGTGGCGACGCTGGCAACCGTTTCGAACGGCGCGACGGCGGTACAGCAGGCCCGCATCCGGGATTCCGGCCTTGAAAAGTATATGGACGGCATTTATATTTCCGAGAAGATCGGGGCAGCCAAACCGTCCGCCAAGTTGTTTGAACACGTACTGAAGGACCTGGGGATCACCAATCGCAGCCGCGTGCTGATGGTGGGGGACGACCTGATGGCGGATATCAAGGGCGGGCAGAACGCCGGGCTGGATACCTGCTGGGTGAATTTCAAGAACGAAGAAAATGATACGAACGTGATCCCTAAGTATGAGATCCACTCCTATGAGGAGTTGTACAAGCTGGTCATGGAGCCGGAGGAACTTGAGAATATCGGGATCAGGAACCGGCGTCACAGCAACGAAGCTTGAGGGCGCGCGGACGATCTGCCGGACAGAAAAAACGGCGGGTATCATTTGCAAAAGGGGATAGGGAAGAAGCACGATGTTGCTGGAATTGCAAGATCTGGGAAAAAGTTTTGGCGAGCAGGAAGTCCTGCAAAATGTGACGGCCAGTGTGGAACGCGGGGACAGGATCGGGATCATTGGCGCGAACGGCACCGGGAAAACGACCCTGCTGCGGATCTTGTGCGGGGAAAGCCTGCCGGACAGCGGGAGCGCCGCGTTTGGTACCGGCGTGACCTGCGGTTACCTGGAACAGAACGCACATCTGGACCCTGCGCTGGATGTATATGCCACGATGCGGCTGGCCTTTGCCCCGGCGCTGGAAGCAATGGAACGGATGGAACGTTTGCAGAAACAGCTGGCAGCGGCGCCGGACGATGTGCAGGTTCAGGAGGAGATCACGCATTGCAATGCGGTGATCGACGCTATGGATGCCTACCAGATGGACACGCAGATCAAAAAGGTGCTCAATGGCATGGGGTTCCCGGCTGAGACCTGGACCAAGCTTGCGGGAGTGCTTTCCGGCGGGGAGCAGACCCGCCTTCGTTTGGCGCGCCTGCTGCTGGAACGCCCCGACCTGCTGATCCTGGACGAACCCACCAACCATCTGGATATCGAGACGATGGACTGGTTGGAGAATTATCTGAAAGGCTACCGGGGGGCCGTACTGGTCGTCAGCCATGACCGCTATTTTCTGGATGCGGTGTGTACCCGCATTTGGGAACTGCGCGGCAAGACGATCCATACCTACCGCGGAAACTATTCTGCTTACCTGCCGCAGCGGGAAGCGGCGGATGAGCGCCAGCAGAAACTGCACGACGCGGCAGTAGAAAAAGCCGCCAAATTGCAGGACTATATCGACCGCAATCTTGTGCGGGCGTCCACCACCAAAATGGCGCAGAGCCGGCGCAAGCAGCTGGAAAAGTTGGAGATCGTGGAGGCTCCCACTGCGGAGGCACGGGAACTGACTTTCCGCTTTGAGTATGATATTGAGCCGTACGACGAATTGGTCATCATGAAGAATCTGACCGTTCGCATCGGAGCCCGAACCTTGATCGACGGTTTGGATTATACGGTGCACCGCGGGGACAAGCTGGTCATCGCCGGCCCGAACGGGACCGGGAAATCGACGCTGCTGCAGGTGCTGGACGGAAAACGCCGCCCTTCCGGCGGTATGGTCCGTTTGGGCAGCGGCGCCAAGCCGGGGGTTTTCACCCAGCAGCAGGCCCGCCGCATGGGCCGCGTGATCGACGCGATCTGGAACCAGTATCCCCGCTTTACGGAGTTGGAAGTCCGCAGCCATCTGGCCCGCTTCGGCTACCGCGGCGAGGATGTGTTCAAGGATTGCGCGCAGCTTTCCGGCGGGGAACTGGCACGGCTGCGTTTTGCAGAACTGGCGCTGGAACGTCCGAACCTGATGTTCCTGGATGAACCGACCAACCACCTTGATATCTACATGCGGGAAAGTCTGACCCAGGCGCTGGCCGCGTATACCGGCACGCTGTTGCTGGTCACCCATGACCGGTATTTGATGCAGACGCTGGGCTGCCCGATTTTGTACCTGGAAGATGGCAAAGCGGAGTTCTATGCGAATTTTGAGGCGCTGAAAAACCGCGCGGCCGCCAGGGCGGAAGACATGGCCCCCAGGGAGGAGCCTGCCAAAAAGCAGGGGTACGGCAAGGAACAGCGCCGCCGCCGGGCCGAGGTGCGCGCCCGGCTCAAGGCGGTGGAAACGGAGATCGAGGAACTGGGAGCCCATATCGTAGAATTGGAGAACGAGATCAACGACCCCGAAGTGCTGCGCGATCACCTGCTGCTGCGGGAAAAGTGCGATGAACTGGACGATACACGCTTTCACCAGCAGGAACTTTTTGACGAGTGGGAAAAGCTGGCCCAGGAACAGGAAGCCTTTGAGGCGGAAGGCGAGTGAGGATGGGTTACCGTTCTGTAACTTGTATTCTGGCTAAAAAGCGCTATACTATTGTCTGTATATGAGTATGGGAAATATCGGGATGCGCATTCAGCCATCGCCGTGACGGAGCGGAGAAAAGCCTTGCAGACGACCATCATCATTGCCACGCATAAACCATACTGGGTGCCGGATGATCCGATGTATCTTCCGGTACAGATGGGGCATGCCATTCATCCGGCTATCGGATATATCGGGGATGATACGGGCGAAAATATTTCGGAGCGGAACGCCAATTTCTGTGAGTTGACGGGGCTGTATTGGGCGGCGCACAATATTGATTCCGATTATATCGGCATCGTGCACTACCGCCGCTATTTCGGAAGCCGCCAAAAAAGCCGCTTTGCGCCCAAGAAGGAGCGGGTCATCGGCCACGAGGAACTGGGCAAGATCCTTGCCACTACCAACGTGATCCTGCCCAAAGAGCGCCACTATTTTATCGAGACGAATTACAGCCAGTATATCCATGCACATCATAAGCAGGATCTTACCGTGACCCGGTCGATCATAGCCCGAAAGTGCCCGGAATATCTGCCCGCATACGATCTGTATATGTCCAAGACTCACGGGCATCATTTCAACATGTTCGTCATGAAGCGGGAACTGCTGCGCCATTACTGCACCTGGCTGTTTGATATCCTTTTTGAACTGGAACGGGAACTGGATATGACCGGCTATTCTGAAAATGACCGACGGGTGTTCGGGTTTGTCAGCGAGCGCTTGCTGGACGCCTGGCTGAGCACCAACAATATCAGCTATGAAGAACTGGATCTGGTTTATATGGAACATCAGAACTGGCTGCACAAAGGCTGCGCGTTCCTGAAACGAAAGTTCTTCCCGAACAATCATGAATAACGGGCTGCGCGTGGCGGCGGTGGTCGTGACCTATAACCGCCTGCCGCTGCTTCAGCAGTGCCTGGCAGCGCTGAAGGCCCAGACTGTGCCGCCCGCTGCTGTATGGGTCATTGACAATGCCAGTACGGACGGTACCCGGGAAGCGGTCCTGGCGCTGGACTGGCCGGCACTGATCTACCGCAACACGGGCAGTAACCTGGGCGGGGCCGGCGGCTTCGCCTGCGGCATGCAGCAGGCGGCCTCGGCAGGGTATGACGCCCTGTGGGTGATGGATGACGATACGCTGCCGGAACCGAAAGCGCTCGAGATGCTGCTGCGGGCGGACCATGCTTTGCAGGGACGGTACGGTTGGCTTTCCAGCCGGGCGTTGGCGCCGGACGGGACGGATCAGCCGATGAACCGCCAGCGCATCACCCCTTACACGGACCTGCCGGACTATGAAGGCGGCTGTCTGCCGGCGGTGATGGCCAGCTTTGTATCCCTGTTTGTGCGGCAGGAACGTATCCGGCGGTTCGGCCTGCCGATCGCGGAATTTTTTATTTGGTCGGACGACTGGGAGTATACGCGCCGGATCTCCCGTGAAGAACCCTGCTATGTGATCCCGGGCAGCCGGGTGGTGCATGCCATGCAGAACCCCGGAACGGTCAATATTGCAACGGATATACCCGCCCGCTGGGAGCGCTACCGCTACTTTTACCGGAACGATGTGGTACTGTACCGCCGTGAGGGCGTGCGGGGCTGGCTGTGGCTGCTGGCCAAAGATCTGTGGCATACGCTGCAGGTCTTGCGGGACCGCCGCGGTCAGCGGCGCAAAAGGATCTGTATTATCTGGAAGGGCTTTGCCGCGGGGGTTCGCTTCCACCCTCCGACCTCCTATTTGCCATGAATGATGTAACTGAAAAGATTCTACGTAAAGCGGCGCCCTATCGTGCGGTGGCGCTGGATGTATTCGACACGCTGCTCAAACGGGATGTGGGCCGCCCCGCCGACTTGTTCCTTTTGCGCGGCGGAACGTTTGCGAACGCGCGCAGGCAGGCGGAGATGCAAGCCCGCGCGGAAGCGGAGCGGGAAGTCACACTGGCAGAGATCTACGCCCGCCCCTGTATGGCGGGATATGATCCGGCGGAGGAGTGCGCGCAGGAACTGGCAGCCGTGGTCCCCAACCTGCCGGTCCGGGAGGCAGTCCGCGCCCTGCATGCGCAGGGAAAGAAACTTTATTATATTTCGGATATGTATCTGCCTTCCGAGCAGGTGGCGGCCATGCTGCGGCGCTGTGGATATGATATGCTGGACGGCGGTTTTGTTTCGAGCGCGTACGGAGTGCAGAAGCGCAGCGGCGCGCTGTTCCGCCGCTTTTTGCACGATACGGGTTTGAAGGCGCAGGAAGTTCTGTTTATCGGCGATGACTGGCGTGCCGACGTGGCAGGGGCCGCTCTGGCGGGGATCCGTGCCTGGCATTTGCCGGGAAATGATCCCGGTAAAAGGGAAGAGGATCTGACGAGCCGGGCGTTGGCTGCTTTTTGCGCAAACAGGCTCTCCGGCAAGCCGCAGACAGCGGAAACGATCGGGTTTTCGGTGCTGGGGCCTCTGATGGTAGGCTTTTGCCAATGGCTGCACAGCAGTACGGCTCAATGCGGCGGACGGCTGTTTTTTCTTGCACGGGACATGTACCTGGTGCAAAAAGCGTACCGGCTTTTGTACCCTGAGGAAAAGACCGGGTACCTGGAGGTGTCTCGCCGCAGCCTGTGCCCGGTACTGCTGGAAAAACAGATGTTTCCGCAGCTGTTGGCGGCGTTGCCCCGGCAACATTTGACCGGCCGGCAGATCGCTGCTTATTGCGATGCCCGCTGTCAGACGGAAGATGCGGGCAGGGTATTCGATCTCAAGACCGGGCGGGATGCACGCCAGGCCGGGAAATTCCTGAAAGCGTTGCAGCCTGCTCCGGGAACGGCGCTGACGCAGGAATATTTGCGGCAACAAGGACTGCGGGACGGCGACTGCCTGGTGGACATCGGCAGCGGGGGAACGACCCAGATGCTGCTGGAGGCGCTGTGCCATATCCGGCTGCAGGGACTGCAGCTTTCGGGTGACAGCCGTTTGAAAGAACGTTTCCCGGAGGGCCGGGCGCAGGTCTATCTGGACATTTCGGAGGAAAACAGGCCTACCTATTGGGCCGGGCAGCCCATGCTGGAACGTCTGATCTCCCAGGATACAGGCGCGACCCTGGGGTATGTGAACGAAGCGGGCACGCTTCGGGTCAGGCGGGCGGCTCACGACCCGGACGCGCGTATCGAGCAGCTGCAGCGCGGTGCGCTGGCGTTTGTGCAAGCGTGGAAGGACAGTGTGCTGGCGGCCGTCACGATCCCGGCGCCGCAGGCGGCTGCGCCGTTTTTACGGCTGGCGGCCAAGCCCCGCAAGGCGGAACTCGAGATCCTGGGGAACCTTACGGTAGAGGACGGCGGGACGTATCCGTTGGCTGCAGTGGGCGCTAAAAGCGCGTACCTGCGCAATCCCGGCCGGGCTGTGCGGGATTTCAAGCTGGCGCGCTGGAAAGTGGGCTTCCTGAAACGCCTCCTGCCGCTGCCGCTGCCGTATGGCCGCCTGTATGCGGCGGTCAAACGAAACGATAAAGGATAAAGGATAAAGGAAGATCGTCCGTGGCTACACAGATCAGTATCGTTATACCGATATATAATGCCGCTGCAACGCTGCGGGCGGCGGTGGAGTCGGTTTTGGCGCAGGATGTGCCGGACATGGAACTGCTTTTGGTGGATGACGGTTCGACCGATGCAACGGCCGTCCTCTGCCATGCGTTGTCGGAACAGGATCGCCGGGTCCGGGTCCTGACCCAGAAAAATGCCGGGATCTGTGCGGCGCGGAACCGGGGGATCGAAGCTGCAGCGGGGGAGTACATCGCCTTCTGCGATGATGACGATGAATTCCTGCCCGGTGCGCTTCCGCTGCTGCTGGAGGCGGCCCGGAAAACAGGAGCGGATGTCGTCCGCGCCGATTATGAGTTGCTGCGGGAACGTGCGGACGGCAGCTTTCAGGAGCAGCAGCATCCGTGCGGAGAAAGCTGCCGCCTTTGGAAAGACGGATATGAAGCGTTTCTGCAGAACTGCGGTCCGCAATTCGTTTGGAACGCGCTGTATCGCAGGGCGGCGTTGAAGGGACTGAAATTTGATGAGCGGTGCCGCTATGGCCTGGAAGATTTTGTCTTCAACATGATGCTGTATGCGGCAACGGATCGTGCGGTCTATCTGCCGCAGGTAGTGTACCGGCATTTTGAGCGGCGGCAGAGTACTTCCGTCTGCCGGTCGGCCCAGGCGTTTCAGGGCAGGATCCAGGCGCTGGGACCCTGGATGGCGGCGGAATATGCGGCGCTCCAGGCGCGTTGTGCCGCACAGGTGCAGGAGCGGGTCTGGACGCTGCGCCGGACCGAGGCGGTCGCTTTTTTGATGCACCAGCTGCGGGATGGCCGGGCTCCGGCCGCTCTGCGCCGCCGCGCCTGGCGGGCGCTGCGTGCGGTGCTGGCCCGGTATCCGGGGCGCCCTCTTGACTTTTTGCGGATCGCAGGGCAAAATAAAAAGAAAACAGCTGCGCTGCTGCTTTATCAGCTTCATATGCAGCGCTTGTATGATGTGCTCTCAGGCCAATAAAAGGCAAATATGCAGGAGAAGCGAGGAAATGCCATGAAAACGATTTTGGTCACTGGCGCGGCGGGGTATATTGGCCGCCATGTGGTGAAAAACGCATTGGATCGCGGGTACCGTGTCATCGCGTCGGATTTTGCTTTCAAGGGACTGGATGAGCGCGCCGAGTTTTGCGATGTGCCGATCTTCAGCGGCGACCCGGATATTTTCCGAAAGCTGGGCAGCCCCGACATATGCATCCATCTGGCATGGCGCGACGGTTTCCGCCACAATTCGGCGGCCCATATGCGGGATCTTTCTTCCCACGTGATTTTTTTGAACCATATGGCCGAAGGCGGCCTGCGCTCCCTGAGCGTTATGGGGACCATGCATGAAGTCGGCTACTGGGAAGGCCCGATCAACGAGAGCACCCCCTGCAAACCTCAGAGCCAGTACGGCATTGCCAAGAATGCACTGCGGCAGAGCCTGATGCTCTCGCTGGAGGATTCCACCTGCAAGCTGCACTGGCTGCGCGCGTACTATATCACCGGCGACGAGGCGCACGGCAGTTCGATCTTTGCCAAACTGGCGCAGGCGGAAGAAGAGGGGAAGAAAACGTTCCCCTTTACCAGCGGCAAAAATCTGTATGACTTTATTGATGTGGATGAACTGGCCCATATGATCGTGGCGGCCAGCGTGCAGGATGAGATCAACGGGATCATCAACGTCTGCACCGGCAAACCTCAGTCCCTGGCGGATCGCGTGGAGCGGTTCCTGCAGGAAAAGCATTACAAGATCAGGCTGGAATACGGCGCGTATCCCGACCGCCCGTATGACAGCCCCGGGACCTGGGGCGACGCCACCAAGATCAATCAAATTCTGGAAAAGGAACGGCTATGAAGCGACTGGGAATCTTCTTCTTCTATGAGAAAAACGGGGTGGTGGATGAGTTCATCCTCTATTACCTCGCGGATCTTGTCAAAAATCTGAGCGAACTGGTCGTGGTCTGCAACGGCAAACTCAGCGAACAGGGGGACGCGGCGTTCCGCCAGTTTACCGACCGTATCATCGTGCGGGAGAACAAGGGCCTGGATGTGTGGGCCTATAAGACGGCGCTGGATGATTACGGCTGGGAAAGGCTTTCGGAATTTGACGAGGTCGTGATGACCAATTCCACGCTGATGGGTCCGGTGCGCCCGCTGCGGGAAATGTTTGACGCCATGGCGGAACAGCAGGACCTGGATTTCTGGGGCCTCAGCATCCATCACGGGGCGAAAACCAACCCGTTCAAGGGCAAGCATCTGTACCGGTACCTGCCGGTACATATCCAGTCTCATTTCATCGTATACCGCAAGCGCTTTATCCAGAGCCCGGAACTGCAGGCATACTGGAACGAAATGCCGATGATCGAGAGCTATACGGATTCCGTGCAGCGGTATGAAGCGGTCTTTACCAAACAGTTTGAGGACCGCGGCTTCAAGTGGGACGTCTATGTCAAGACGGACGACTTGAAAGAGTTCACCGATTATCCGCTTCTGGTCTGCCCGGTCCGGCTGCTGCGGGATAAAAAATGCCCGCTGTTCAAACGGCGCAGCTTTATGCATACGCTGGAAGCCTACCTGAATGATACGGCCGGGGAGCCGGTGCGGGAACTGTATGAGTATCTGAAAGAAGAGACCGATTATCCGGTGGACCTGATCTGGAAGAACATGATCCGCACCATGCATCCCCACGAGTTCACCCGCAATCTGGGACTGACCCGCGTGGTCCCGCCCACCGTGCAGGACCCGGCGCTGGCACGGCAGATCTGTGCAGAGCGCCGCATCGCGCTGGCCATGCATCTGTATTTTATGGACATGCTGGACCAGAGCGTGGCATTTGCAGCAAAGTTCCCGCCGCAGACGGATGTGTTCATCTCGACTAATGACGAAAAGAAAAAGCGGCAGATCGAACAGGCGTTTGCCGGACAGGATCTGCACAGCGTTACGGTGCTGGTGGTGGAGAACCGGGGCCGCGACGTGGCGGCATTCCTGTGCGACCTGGCCCCGCATCTGCGCGGGTATGACTATGTCTGCTTTATGCACGACAAAAAGGCCATCCAGACCCGCCCCGGCAGCGTGGGCGCCAGCTTTGGCTATGTGTGCAATGAGAATGTGTGCAAGAATGCCGCGCACGTGCTCAACGTCCTTTGCGAGTTTGAGCGGGACCCGTATCTGGGCATTCTGTGCCCGCCGTACCCCACCCACGGTCTGTATTTTATGAATATGTGCTCGGGCGGATGGGGTCCCAATTTTGAGAATACGAAGCAGCTCCTCAAAAACCTGCGCCTAGATGTGCCGATCTCCGGGGAGGAATCCCCCATCGCGCCCTTTGGCAGCGTGTTCTGGTTCCGGCCCGACGCGCTGGAGCCGCTGTTTGCACATGGCTGGCAGCACAGTGAATTCCCGCCGGAACCGCTGCCGCAGGACGGCACCATCAGCCATGCCATCGAACGGGTCTATCCCTTTGTGGCGCAGGCTGCCGGGTATTATCCGGCGGTCGTTATGAGCAGGGATTTTGCCGTTCTGCGCGCCGACACGATGCAGGCCTATGCGGGCGGAATGATCCGCCCGCTGGCGCGCGTGTTTGACTGCACCACGTTCTGGGCGGCAAGCACCGCCGCAGTGGCTTTTGCGGCAAAGCGCCATCTGTTCGGCGTGTACGGCCCGTATGCCAACACACGCCGCCGCCATGCGCGCAACTGGCTGCGGGACCGTCTGCCGGGGCCGGCCTACAAAGGTCTGATCGCAACAAAGCGTGCGATCTTCGGGCCGCGGCACGGCCCGTATGAGGATTGACCGCCATGAAGCGGCTCGCCGTCTATTTTCATTATGACGCCCGGGGGCGTATCGACCAGCCCTGCCGGTTGGCGGTGCAGTCGATGCGCCCCTTCGCGCAGCTGCTGTTCGTGACCAACGGTGCGTTGGGGCCGGAGGAACGGGCCTGGGTGGAAGGGACCGGGGCGGAACTGCTGGAGCGGGAGAATACCGGCTTCGACGTGGGGGCCTACCGGGATGCACTGCTGCACTGCGGGCAGGAGACGGTCTGCGGCTTTGACGAACTGGTCCTGATGAACTTTACGCTGGCGGGGCCGGTGTCCGGCGGCCGGGATGAACCGCTCCGGCGTATGTTTGAGACGATGGCCAAGCGCCCGGAACTGGACTTTTGGGGGCTTACGCGGCATTATGCCATGCGCAGCCGCCGTTTCGGCGGGCGGGTGCCTGAGCACCTGCAATCCCACTTTCTGGCAGTGCGGGGCCGCCTGCTTCGCGACCCTGCGTTCTGGGACTACTGGCGGCAGATGCGGCTGCCCCGCAGCTATGAAGAATCCGTCACCTGCCATGAAACGCGCTTTACCGAATACTTTGCAGAGAAGGGCTTCCGTTGGGACAGCTACGTTCAGACGGACGATTTGAGACAGGTCTTTCTCAACCCGATCATGGCGTGCCCCCGGGAACTGATCGAGAAACGCGGCTGCCCCTTTTTCAAGCGGCGCAGCTTTTTTACGCCGTATGCCGATGAACTGCGCCGCACGGACGGCACGGCTTCCCGCGAATTGTATGAGTACCTTTGCCGGGAAACCGCCTACCCTGTGGAAGCGCTGCTGGCTTCGCTTTTGCAGGACTACCCGCTGGCTGATCTGGCCTGCAATCTGCCCTGGCACTACATTCTGGCGCCGGGGGAGGAAAGCGGCGCGCCGGATCTGGCGGGAAGGGGCCTGCGCCTGCTGCGTTTTGCGCCGCTGCGGTGCGAGGGGGCGGCGGCGTGGTATCTGGAACAGAGCGCTGCGGAAGCGGACAAACACCTGGCTGCCGCCGCCGCGCTGTTTGAAAAAAATCCCCGCCTGGGGCTGCTGTGCCCGGCCTGGCCATCCTGGCCGCCGGCCGGCAGAGCGTGTGCGGGACGGTGGCGGGCGGTATATCCGGGGCTGGCCGAAGAAGAAAAAGTCCCGGCAGGCCTGACCCCACCGAAAGCGCCGGTTGCCGGATGGGCGCTGGTCCGTGAGGCGGCGCTCCGCGGCGCGGACCTGGATCTGCAAAGCGGGGACTGCTGCTGGCGGCTGCCCCTGCGGGCACAGAAGAATGGCTTTTACAGTGCTGTTTTTGAGACGGCGGCGCATGCGGCGGCGCGTGCGGAGCAGCTTTGGGTGTATCAGGCTGCGTCGGAAGCTCCCTTTGCGGTGGCAAAACAGCTGGGGCGGCTGGTAAAGCACAAACTCGAGCGCCGGTAAAAGGGGGAGGCTTCATATCAAAAAGCAACGTTTGTTCTATCTGGATTTTGTGCGCGCGGTAGCGCTGGCGGCGATCCTTGTCATTCATTTCAACGCGACGGTCACAGGGTATTTTACGCTGCCCCATAAGCTGTTTGCCAGCACCCTCCCGTTCGGGATCTACCTGGGGGATTTTGGATCTTCTCTGTTTTTTATGGTCTCCGGCGCGGCGCTGGCGCTGACGGTACCGCCGGAACAGAAGCCGTGGACGTTTTACAAAAAGCGCGCCCGTGCGATCTACCCGCTGTTCTGGCTGGCGTGGGCGGTATGTTTTTCCCTGCGCTTTTTGAGCAAGCCGGGGTACTATGCGGCGGCCAAAACGCCGACGCTGCTGCTCACGGTCCTGGGACTGGACAACTTTGCGGTGGCGGCCGGATGGGTCGGGATGGACTTTGCCTGCGTGGGGGAATGGTTCCTCGGCAGCATCCTGTTTTTGTATCTGCTGTTCCCGCTTTTGAATCAGGGACTGCGCCGCTGTCCGGCAGGTACCTGGGCGGCAGCGTTTGCGGTCTGTTTGCCGGTGCATCTGTCGGGGTGGGACGCCCAGCTGGTGGCCATCCACCTTCTGGAGTTTTTGTTCGGCATGCAGTTCCTCAAACTGGGCGGCAAGGCCCGTGCGGGGCTGGCGGTGCTAGCTGCGGCGGGGACGGTATTGTGTTCCGGCCGGGACGGCAAGATCACCTGCGCCCTGTTCAGCCTGCTGGTGTTCACCCTGTTGGCTGCCGTTTCACGCCTGCTGGACCGTCCCTGGCCGCAGGCAGTCTGCGCTTATCTGGCAAAGATCTCCTACGCTGTGTTCCTGGTCCACCATGTACTGATCCAGCGCATGGTGGAAAGGTTCGATCTGGCGGCGCTGGGACGGCGCGACACGCTGTTCTTGTTCCTCATTTATCTTGGCGGCACCTGGGCTGCAGCAGTCGGGCTGCTGTGGCTGCACAGGCGCATTCAAAAGGGGATCGCGGCACTGCGCCCGCAGTAAAAGTAAGAACCTGCCTGCCGTTTTCTGCGGCAGGTATTTTTTCGTTTTAGCCCCGGTATGCCTCTGTACAAAAACTGGGCGGTACGGTATAATAAAGTCAGAATATCCTGTTTAGGGAAGGGGCGTTTGGCTGTGTCTGAATTTTCTGTATCCCTTGCAAAACTGGCGGAAGAGGCAAAACTTACGGTGGCGTATACCCCGTGCGAACTGGAAAAAGTCCAGATCACCGCGAGGGAAGTCTACCGCCCCGGCATTCTGCTGGCCGGTTACTATGAGAACTTCGACAATACCCGCGTCCAGATCATTGGACTGACCGAGATGTCCTACTTGGAGGAACTTTCTTCGTCCTTGCGCGATATGCGCCTGGAAAAGCTGTTTTCCTTCCAGCCGCCGGCGGTGATCCTCACGCGCAATATGCAGCCGCTGTCCGAGATGATGCAGTATGCCAAACAGTATGCGGTGCCGATCCTGATGTCCAGTGAGATGACTTCCACGCTGATGGGCGTCCTGATCACCACCCTCAATACTGAACTGGCGCCGCGTATCACACGGCATGGCGTTCTGGTGGAAGTTTACGGCGAAGGCATCCTGATCCTCGGAGATTCCGGCGTCGGGAAAAGCGAGACGGCCATCGAACTGGTCAAGCGCGGCCACCGGTTGATCGCCGACGACGCGGTGGAACTGCGCCGCATTTCCAACCGCAGCATTCTGGGGACGGCTCCGGCCAACATCCGCCACTTTATTGAACTGCGGGGCATCGGCATCATCAATGTGGCCCACGTCTTCGGCATCGGTTCGGTGCGCAACAGCGTGGAAGTGGAACTGGTCGTCCAGTTTGAACCCTGGGATAAGAGCAAAAACTACGACCGCACGGGGCTGGATACCCAGTATTTTGACATTCTGGGCGTTCAGATCCCCAGCATGGTGATCCCGGTCATGCCCGGGCGGAATCTGGCGGTCATTCTGGAAACGGCGGCGATCAACAACCGCACCAAAGAAATGGGATACAACGCGGCCCAGGAATTGCTGACGCAGCTGGGGCTGCAGGATGACGTCCCGCTTTGAGGTTTATTTTACAGAAAAAGAGAGAAACGTCCATATTTATGCAGATAATTGCAGACCTGCACACGCATACGCTGTGTGCCACACATGCTTATCAGACGGTGAATGAAATGGCCGCGGCGGCAAAGGCTGCGGGGTATTGTGCGCTGGCGATTACAGACCATGCTCCGGCCATGCCGGATGCCCCGCACAGCTGGCATTTTTCCAACTGGGGCTCTCTTCCCCGGGAAGTAGACGGCGTGGCCATGCTGTACGGCGCGGAAGTCAATGTGATGGATACAAAAGGCGGCCTGGATATGACGCAGCGGCAGCTGTCGGAACAGGATTGGGTGGTGGCATCCATCCATAGTCCCTGCATCCCGGGCCTGCTCACGCGCAGGGAGGCGAACCGCCTGTGGCTGAGCGTTGCGGAAAATCCGTATGTGGACTGTATCGGCCATTCGGAGCAGAGCAACTATCGGTACGATTATGAACTGGTAACCAAGGCGTTTGCCCGCAATCATAAAGTAGTGGAACTGAACGCCAATTCGTTTCAGGTGCGCCGGGACGGCATCCCCAATATGCGTGCGCTGCTGGAAGCCTGTCTGCAAAACGGGTGCCGTATCGCAGTAGACAGCGACGCACACAGCGCCTGGAAGATGCAGAACGCGCTGCAGCCGCTGTTTGGCATATTGGAAGAACTGCAGTTCCCGCAGGAACTGATCGTCAATGCAACGCGGGAAAATCTGGTGAATGAATTGAAACTGCACGGCCGGCGCTGTGCAGAATATGTAGGAGGAATCATAGTATGAGCCAGTACACCATCGGGGTCGATTTGGGCGGCACCACCATGACGGCGGGCCTCGTCAACGAAAACTATGAAATCATCGGGAAGATCACCTGGGCGACCCGCTTGCCGCGGCCTGCCGTGGATCTGGAAAAAGCGTTGGCGGACCTTTGCCATGCGGTGGCAAAAGAGAATCACGTCGCTTTTTCGGAGATCCGCTATGTGGGCATCGGTACGCCGGGCAGCGTGAACTTCACCACCGGGTTTGTAGGGTATAACACCAACTTCGGGTACTACGACTGGAACCTGGGGCCGGACATGGAGAAGCTCCTCGGCTGCAAGGTGTATGTGGAGAACGACGCCAATGCGGCGGCTTTCGGCGAATTTATCGCGGGCGGCGCCAAAGGGTATCAAGACGCCGTCGTCATCACGCTGGGGACCGGCATCGGCAGCGGTATCATCCTTGGCGGAAAAATCGTCCGTGGTTTTAATTTCGCAGCGGGGGAAATGGGGCATACGGTCATCGTCAAAGGCGGCCGCAAGTGCAACTGCGGCCGGTGCGGCTGCTGGGAGCGGTATGCTTCCTCCCGCGCGCTGACCGAGGATACCAGAGCCGCTATGCGGGAGCACAGCGATACGCTGATGTGGAAGTTGGTAACGGATATTGACCATGTCAACGCAAAAACCTCGTTTGACGCCATGGCCCGGGGGGACGCGGTCGCCAAACAAGTCGTGGAGAACTGGATGGAATACGTTGGCTGTGGGATCGCCAATGTGGTCAATACGTTTGAACCGGAAGTGATCTGCATCGGCGGCGGTGTCTCCAACCAGGGCGAGACGCTGCTGGGGCCGGTGCGCGCCTATGTGCAGAAAGAGACGCACGACATCACCGGCGGCCGTGTGCCGGATATCCGCGCCTGCGAACTGCGCAACGACGCGGGCGTGATCGGCGCGGCGGCGTTGGAAAGTTCGATTTGAGCAACAACGCGCACGTTCGGCTGTGCGCAGGGGGAGGAACCATGCAGGAGCAACAGGCAGCTGCTTTTCAAAACGATCTTGCAAAGATCGCAGTTCCCTTTACGCCACAGGAACCGTTGGCGGGGCACACCACATTCCGGATCGGCGGCCCCGCCGCTTTTTGGTGCCAGCCGCAGGATACCGCGCAGCTGCGGAATCTGCTCGCCTGCTGCCGCAACCATGCAGTGCGGACGTACTTTCTGGGCAATGGGTCCAATACGCTGTTTGCTGATGAGGGCTATGACGGTGCAGTCATCGACCTTCGCGGCCTGGCCGGAGAACTCTCCGTCGTGCAGGACGGGGAGGAATTCCTTGTTACGGCAGGGGCGGGCATGACGCTGGGCCGCCTTTGCGCCGAAGCACAGCAGCGCGGCCTGACAGGCCTGGAATGTTTCAGCGGTATACCGGGCACCATAGGCGGGGCGGTTTATATGGATGCCGGGGCCTATGGCGGGGAAATGAAGGATGTGCTGCAGGAGGTCGCCTTCCTGGATGACGCGCTGGAACTGCGGACGCTGCCGGTGCGCGACTTGCAGATGGGGTATCGCACCAGTATTTTTGAAAAGAATCCGTCCTGGTGCATCCTCTCTGCTACGGTCCGCCTTCGGGCGGGCGACAGCGGCAAGATCCTTGAGGCCATGCAGGAGTTTCTGCGGCGGCGCAATGAGAAACAGCCGTTGGAATGGCCGAGCGCCGGCAGTACTTTCAAGCGGCCGCAGGGGGCGTTTGCCGGCAGTTTGATCGAAAAATGCGGTTTGCGCGGGTTCTCTGTGGGCGGCGCACAGATCAGTGAAAAACACTGCGGCTTTGTCATTAATCGGGGCGGCGCGACCTGCGCGGACGTGGTGGCGCTGACCGAAGAAGTCAAGCGGATCGTGCGGGAAAGAACCGGGTACGTTTTGGAACGGGAGATCCGTGTAGTAAAATGAAAAGGAGGGGTGCGGGATGAATTTTCTCATTGTGACGGGGCTGTCCGGCGCAGGCAAGTCCATGGCGGTCAACGCGTTGGAGGACATCGGTTTTTTCTGCATTGATAATATCCCGATCGCGCTGCTGCCGCGTATCGTGGATTTTGCGCTCCAGGGTGAAAACCAGCTCAGTCGTGTGGCAGTCGTGATGGATGTGCGCGGTGTGCGCAACAGCGACCAGCTGGAACAGGCGCTGGCGGATCTGGACGCCAAAAAGACGGATTATGAGATCCTGTTTCTGGATGCCAGCAATGATACCATCCAGCGCCGTTATAAAGAGACGCGCCGCCAGCACCCGATCGCCGTCACGGACCATGTGCCGATCCAGGAAGCGATCGAGAGGGAACGCCGGCTGCTGCGGCCGCTGCGCAGCCGGGCCAAGTATGTGATCGACACGTCGCTGCTGAGTGCGGCGCAGAACAAAGAACGGATCTGCGGTCTGTTTCTGGACAAGGGCAAAAGCCCGATGGCGCTCACGGTCGTTTCGTTCGGGTTCAAATACGGTCTGCCCCAGGAGGCCGACCTGGTATTGGATGTACGCTGTCTGCCCAACCCCTTTTATGTGCCGGAACTGAAAAACCTGACCGGCATGGATCAGGCGGTGGTGGATTACGTGATGGCGGCGCCGGAGTCACGGGAACTGCTGCGCCGGTATGAGAACATGCTGGAGTATGCGCTGCCGTTGTACGTAAAGGAAGGGAAAAGCCAGCTTATGATCGCGGTGGGGTGCACGGGCGGCAAGCATCGCTCGATCACCTTTGCCCGCAAGATCGGGGAGTTTTGCCAAAAACTGGGGTACGACCCCAGCGTACAGCATCGGGACGCGAAGCGGACGCTGTAAAAGTTTCCTGCCGCTGCGCGGAGGGGGAAGATCGTTGAGTTTTTCACAAGAAGTCAAGAATGAGATCCTGCGCCACAGGATCACAAAACCCTGCTGCAACGCGGCGGCGGCATACGCAGTGGCCTGTTTCGGCAAGTATTTTGACGATCGTGGCGTTGTTTTGCAGACGGAAAACGAAGGCGTGGCCAACTTTGCCCAGAAGGTGTACCGCCGCTGCGGCATCCAGGGGGCGATCCTGCGCAAGGACCGCCCCACGGGGCCGGTGTTTGAATTCAGCGTCAAGCAGCCGGAGGAAGTCTGCAAACTGCTGGAATTGTTTGGCCACACCGGCAAGGAGACAACGCTGCGGATCCGTCCGCAGCCTTTTAAATGCCAGAAGTGCGTGCAGGCTTTTATTGCTACGGCCTTTCTCTGCTGCGGCACGATGACAGACCCGGAAAAGAGCTACAATCTGGAATTTTTGTCTACCAGGCATTACCTGTCCCAACAGTTGGAAGCCATGCTGGCGGAACATGATTTCCACCCGCATCGTGCGCTGCGCAAAGGCGCCAACACCATTTATATCCGGGCAGCGGATCACATCGAAGACCTGCTGACGTTTATGGGCGCGGGCGGCGCGGCTATGAGGATCATGGACCAGCGGCTCTATAACGAAATGCGCAACAAGACCAACCGCCTTTCCAACTGCGAAACGGCCAATATGGGCAAGAGCGTGCAGGCAGCGGTGCAGGTGCAGATGGCTATAGAACGCCTGGAAGCGGCTGATGCGCTGTCCGCCCTGCCGGAACCGTTGCGCCAGACCGCCCGTTTGCGTTTGCAGTACCCGGACCTGCCGCTGGCCAAACTGGCCCAGAAATTCGACCCGCCGGTCAGCAAGGCGGGGCTATCCCACAGATTCAAGCGGATTCAGGAAGCGGCCCGCAATCTCCCGGCGGCCGCACAGACAGAAAAGGATCAGAACGATGCCTGAAGCAAAGCAAAGACAGTTTACCCATTTGCATGTGCATACCGAGTACAGCTTGCTGGACGGCGCCTGCCGGATCGACCGTATGTTTGAACATCTGAAGTCGATGGGGCAGACGGCCTGCGCCATCACGGACCACGGCGTCATGTACGGCTGCGTGGCCTTTTTTGACGCGGCCAAGGCGGCGGGGATCAAGCCGATCATCGGCTGTGAGGTCTATGTGGCGACCCGCACCCGGTTCGACAAGGTCAACCGCATCGACGGGAACAGCCACCTGATCCTGCTGTGCAAGAATGAGACAGGGTATAAGAATCTGATCAAGATGGTGTCTGCGGGATTTCTGGAAGGCTTCTACTCCAAACCGCGCATCGACAAAGACCTGCTGGAACAGCACCACGAAGGGCTGATCTGCCTTTCCGCCTGTCTGGCGGGCGAGATCCCCAAAGCGATCCTGGCGGGGGACTACGAGCGTGCCAAACAGACCGCCCTGTATTACCGCGACCTGTTCGGCGAGGGGAATTACTATCTGGAACTGCAGGATCATGGTTTGGAAGAAGACCAGGTGGTGCTGCCCCAGCTCATCCGGCTTTCCCGGGAGACCGGCATCCCGATGGCGGCGACCAACGACGCGCACTATATCACCAAAGAGGACGCCAAGATGCAGAGCATCCTGCTGTGCATCCAGACGGGCAAGACCATCGCGGATGCCGACCGCATGGAATTCCAGACCGACGAGTTCTACCTGAAGAGCACCGACGAGATGTACGATCTCTTCTCCATGGTGCCGGAAGCCTGCGAGAATACCAATAAGATCGCCGAACAGTGCAATTTTGAGTTTACCTTTGGCGAGACCAAGCTGCCGTATTTTCGCGCGCCGGACGGCATGGACAACCAGGCGTATTTTGAAAAGCTCTGCTGGGAAGGGCTGGAGCGCCGCTATCCCGGCAAGGTCACCGACGCGCTGCGGGAACGGCTGAGCCATGAGATCAACGTCGTCAAAACGATGGGGTATACCAACTACTACCTGATCGTCTACGATTTTATCAACTATGCCAAAAGCCGGGACATCCCCGTGGGACCGGGCCGCGGTTCGGGCGCGGGCAGCCTGGCGGCCTATTGTGTCGGCATCACCGACATCGACCCGATCCGCTACAATCTGATCTTTGAACGCTTCCTGAACCCGGAACGCGTGTCGATGCCGGACTTCGACGTGGACTTCTGCTATGAGCGCCGTCAGGAAGTCATCGACTACGTCAACGAGAAATACGGGCGCGATCATGTGGCGCAGATCGTCACTTTTGGTACGATGGCGGCGCGGGCGGCCGTGCGAGATGTGGGCCGCGTGATGGGCATGCCCTACCAGGACGTGGACAAGGTCGCCAAGCTGATCCCAATGGAACTGAAAATGACCCTGCAGAAAGCGCTGGAAGTCAGCCCGGATCTGAAGGCCATGTACAAGGAAAACCCCCAGGTTCATGAGTTGATCGAGACCTCGCTGAAAGTGGAAGGCATGCCGCGGCACGCTTCCACCCACGCGGCGGGCGTGGTCATCACCCGGGAATCCGCAACGGAATATGTCCCTCTTGCCACCAACGACGGCCTGCCGGTCACACAGTTCAACATGGTGGAGATCGAACGTCTGGGCCTGCTCAAGATGGACTTTTTGGGCCTGCGGACGCTGACGGTCATCCATGACACCGAGATGGCCGTGCGCAGCCGGGTGCCGGAATTCAGGATATCCGGCATCAGCTACGACGACCCGGACACCTACGCCATGCTGGCGCGGGGGGAGACGGAAGGCATCTTCCAGCTTGAATCGACCGGCATGACCCAGGTGCTGGTCAGCATGCGGCCGAAAAACCTTGAAGATATCATCGCGCTGATCTCCCTGTACCGGCCCGGGCCGATGGATTCCATCCCGACCTATCTGCGCAACCGCCGCGAGCCGGATAAAATCAGCTATAAAACCCCGCAGCTGGCCCATATCCTGGATGTGACCAACGGCTGCATCGTTTACCAGGAACAGGTCATGCAGATCTTCCGGGAACTGGCCGGGTTCAGTTTTGGCCAGGCCGACAATATCCGCCGGGCTATGAGCAAGAAAAAGCACAAGGTCATGGAAGAAGAGCGGGAGCACTTCGTCCATGGGTGCGCCGAACCGGGGAAGGAGTGCCCCGGCTGCGTCAAAAACGGCATCCCGGAGCAGGTGGCAAACGAGATCTATGATGAAATGATCTCCTTCGCCTCCTACGCTTTCAACAAATCCCATGCGGCCTGCTATGCCTATGTGGCGTTCCAGACCGCGTACCTCAAGTGCCATTATCCCCATGAGTTTATGGCGGCGCTGCTGACCAGTGTGCTGGACAATACATCCAAGGTCATTGAATATACCACGGAGTGCCAGCGGCTGGGGATCAAAGTCCTGCAGCCGGATATCAATATTTCCCGCGGAGGGTTTACGGCGGACGGCGGCTGTATCCGTTTCGGTCTGAACGCTGTCAAGAGCGTGGGCCGCAACCTTATCGAAGCTGTGGTGAAGGAACGGAAAGACCGTCCTTATCGCGGTCTGTATGATTTTTGCAGGCGGCTGTATGGGAATGAACTGAACCGCCGTGCGCTGGAAAACCTCATCAAGTGCGGGGCGTTTGATGCGCTGGAGCCCTCCCGGCGGGGAATGCTGGAGTGCGTGGAAGGAATTTTAAAGAGTGTAGAGACCGACATGCGCCGCAACCTGGAAGGCCAGATGGACCTTTTCGGCATGATGAGCGGCGAAACGGCGGAACCGGCAGGCAACGACTACAAGGTCCCCAAACTCTCGGAATACCCCAGCGGTGAATTGCTCAAAATGGAGAAGGAGGTCTCGGGGCTGTATCTGTCCGGCCATCCGCTGGACGCCTACCGCGAACAGATCGCAAAGATCTCTACCTGCACCGTCGCGCAGCTGCAGGGCGAAAATGCCCGGCAGTTTGATGAGAAGAATGTGACGCTTCTGTGTACTGTGGTCAAGAACAAGGTCATGACGACCAAGTCCAACACGCTGATGGCCTTTACGACCATCGAAGATCTGACAGGGTCCATGGAACTGCTGGTTTTTCCGCGCGTGTTGGCGGAATGCCGCGCGGCTTTGCAGGAAAATGCCGTCGTGGTGGCAAACGGGCGCGTGTCGGTCAAGGAGGAAGAGGCGGCGCGCCTTATCGTGGAGGGCGTACAGCCCATCGAGACCTACGACCCCTCCAAAAGCTTCGGCAGCAACCGTGCGGAACGTGTACAGCGGGAAAAGAGCGGGGAGGGGGCCAGCGGTTACTTCCTGACGGTGCCATCCCTGCACTGCGCCGAGATGCGCCGGGTAGAGAACCTGCTCTGCAACATCTTTGACGGCGGTACCGTAAAGGTCTATTTCCGCTTCGCTGACAGCGGGAAAAAGGCGTTGGCGCGTCATATGGCTGTCAAGGACGACCCGCTGCTGCGGGCAGAATTGGTCCGTATTTTGGGGGCTGAGCATGTAAAGGTGCAGACGGGAAGCGCTGATGCAAAATAAATCCATGCGTTTTGCGTGATTTGTCCATAATCGCTGCCATTGAGTTGTGGTATAATGTGAATGTTAAAGATTGTTAAAAAAATATTGTAAATAACGCTATGTTCCCAGACAGGAGGAGCTGCATTATGGCTAAGGAAATCAAAACCATCGGTGTTCTGACCAGCGGCGGCGACGCCCCCGGCATGAACGCGGCTGTCCGCGCGATCGTGCGCGCCGGTATCAGCAAAGGGTATCGGATGATGGGCATTCAGCGTGGTTATAATGGCCTGATCAATGGCGAATGCTATGAAATGAACGTCCGCAGCGTATCGGAGATCATCCATCGCGGCGGTACGATCCTGTATACGGCCCGTTGCCTGGAGTTCAAGACCCAGGAAGGGCAGGCGAAAGGTCTGGCCCGCTGCAAGGAACTGGGGATCGATGCGTTGGTAGTCATCGGCGGCGACGGTTCCTTCATGGGTGCCCGGGCTCTTGCCAACCAAGGGATCCCCTGCATCGGTCTGCCTGGAACCATCGACAATGACATCGCCTGCAGCGAGTACACCATTGGTTATGATACGGCCATGAACACGGCGGTGGAAGCGATCGATAAACTGCGCGACACGACGCAGAGTCACGACCGCTGCAGCGTGGTCGAGGTCATGGGCCATCATGCCGGTTATATCGCGCTGAACGTGGGCATCGCCACCGGTGCGCTGGCCGTTCTGCTGCCGGAGATCCCCTTTGACTTTGAGCGCGATATCCTGCAGCGCATGCGCCAGACCCAGTCCACCGGCAAAAAGCATTTTATCATCATCGTGTCGGAGGGCGTCGTGGGGGCGCAGGAACTGGCCAACCAGATCCAGGCGATCACGGGTGTGGATTCCCGCGCCACGGTGCTGGGGCATATCCAGCGCGGCGGTTCCCCGACGGTCCGCGACCGTGTGAACGCTTCGCTGATGGGCTATCACGCGATCGACCTGCTGGATAAAGGCATCTACAACCGCGTTGTGGCGGTCTCCGGCGATAAGATCGTGGATTACGACGTCAACGTGGCCTTGTCCATGCACAAGACCATCGACCGGGAAATGATCGAAATCGCCAATGCCATTTCGATTTAAAGGGAGTACCCGGGGGCCGTTGCCGCAAGGTTACGGCCCTTTTTTTGCCGGGGCGGTGCTTTTGCCGGAAATTTCCCGTTTTTTTGTAAAAAAGCCTTGCCAAACGGCAGGGCGGATGTTATAATACTAAAGCGTTAGTGCTGCCGGGCCACCGGCAGGATAATGACACATCATTATACAGGCGGTCCTCTGCCGAGCATTCGGGTATGAACGTCGATACAAAATGGAGGAACTTAGGAATATGGACGCAATGAAGCATTTTACCGAGGGCATGATCAAAGAGAACAAGCCCCAGTTTGAAGTCGGCGATACCGTTCGCGTTTCCGTCCGCATCAAGGAAGGCGACAAAGAGCGTATCCAGGCTTTCGAGGGCACTGTCATCGCCAAAAAGCATGGCGGTATTGCGGAGACCTTCACCGTTCGCCGCACTTCCTACGGCGTTGGCGTGGAGCGTGTTTTCCCGGTCAACAGCCCGTTCGTGGAGAAGGTCGAGGTCGTTCGCCGCGGCAAGGTCCGTCGTGCGAAGCTCTTCTATCTGCGTGAGCGTACCGGCAAGGCTGCCAAGGTCAAGGCGCGTATCTGAGTATCCAGAGAAAAGGGGAGGACGGTTGGCGTTCTCCCTTTTTTCGTATCATTTTGCGGGAGGGAAGTCGTGGCACGGACATTCAAGGAGCGGTTCCGGCGCAACCGTGAAACGCTGGAATGGTACGACGCGCTCGCTGTGGCGGTAGCGGTGATCGCGCTGATTTTTACTTTTGCAGTGCGGATCGTTCAGGTGGACGGCAGTTCCATGAATCCTACGCTGTATGACGGAGACCGGGTGCTGATCGCGGCATTTCTGCAGCCGCAGTATGAGGACGTCGTGGTCGTAGACAGTTATATCCCCTATGGGAAACCGCTGGTAAAGCGGGTGATCGGTAAAGAAGGGGACGTTATTGACATTGACTTTGAACAGGGGATCGTATACCGCAACGGCGAAGCGCTGGAGGAACCCTATATTGCGGAACCCACCTGGATGCAGGAGAGCGTGAATTTCCCGATCACGGTGCCGAAAGGATGTCTTTTTCTGATGGGGGATAACCGCAACCAGTCCAAGGACAGCCGTGACCGTGAGATCGGCTGTGTCGATGAGCGCGACGTGCTGGGAGTGGCCCTGTACCGGGTCATGCCGTTTGAGGCAATGGGAGTAATCGAATGAGTCAAAACGACATTATCAACAGCCGGCAGATCCAGTGGTTCCCGGGGCATATGACCAAAACGCTCCGTTTGATGGAAAAAGAGATCCGCAACGTGGACTGTGTTTTGCAGATCCTCGATGCGCGTATCCCGCTTTCCAGCCTGAACCCGGAGATCGAACGGATCACCGCCGGAAAACCGCACCTGTATATTTTGAATAAATCAGACCTGGCCGACCCCGAGATCACCCGGCAGTGGCTGGCCTATTTTAAGAGCGCCGGGGCGGGCTGTCTGGCGATGGATTCCAAGAAAAAGGGGAGCGCGGCGGCAGTCAAGGCCCCTATCGAGAGGGAATTATCGGCCCTGATGGAGCGGAGGCGCAGCCGCGGCATGGAAGGGGCTGCCATCCGCGTGATGGTCGTGGGCATCCCCAATGTGGGCAAATCGACGTTCATCAACTCTTTCGCGGGAACGGCGCGGGCCAAGGCGGCCAATAAACCCGGCGTCACCCGCGGGAAACAGTGGATCTCGGTCGGGCGCTTCGACCTGATGGATATGCCGGGGGTGCTCTGGAAAAAGTTTGATTCACTGGAAACAGCCTCCCACCTGGCATTCATCGGATCGATCAGGGACGATATTTTGGATATCGAGGAACTGGCCTGCGGGCTGCTGGACAGCGTGCGCACCATTTACCCACAGCAGCTTCTGGCGCGCTACAAGCTTGCGCCGCAGTCGTTGGAATTGCCGCCCTATGAACTGCTGCAGGCCATCGGAGCAAAGCGGGGCATGCTGGTATCCGGCGGCGAAGTGGATACCGAGCGGGCAGCCAAGATGCTGGTGGGGGAGTTCCGGGCCAGTAAGTGGGGCAGGCTTTCGCTGGAGCGGCCGCCGCAGCGCATGGCGCAGCAGGCGATCCCCGTCGAAGAAGAGGAGCCGGAATTATGAAGAGCAATGATTCGGCGTTGTACCAATTCGACGCGCAGATCCGCGAACGATTCGGTTTATTCTGCGGTGTGGACGAAGCAGGCCGCGGGCCGCTGTGCGGGCCGGTGTGCTGTGCGGCGGTGATCCTCGACCCGGAAGACCCCATTGAGGGGATCAATGATTCCAAAAAGCTGACCGAAAAACGGCGGGAAACGCTTTTTGAGCAGATCACGAGCCGTGCGGTGGCCTACCAGGTCGTGTTCGTTTCCCCGCAGGAGATCGACGAAAAGAACATCCTCTGGGCGACGATGGACGGCATGGCGCGTGCGGTGAGAGAACTGGACCCGCAGCCCGCCTATGCGTTGATCGACGGCAACCGCTGCCCGCCGGGACTCGGCGTTCCGGCGCAGGCAGTGGTCAAGGGGGATGCGTCCAGCGCCAGCATTGCGGCAGCCTCTATTCTGGCAAAGGTCAGCCGGGACCGCTATATGATGGAACTGGACCGCCGGTACCCCCAGTATGGGCTGGCAAAACATAAGGGATACCCGACACGACTGCACTATGAGCGGATCGCCCAATATGGCATACAACCGTTCTACCGGCGCAGTTTCCTGAAAAAGCAGGGTTACTGGCATGAAAAGTGACTTGGGCTATAAAGGGGAGGCCGTCGCGGCGCAATACTACCGCCAGCGGGGCTACCTGCTGTTGGGGCATAATTACCGCACGCGCATGGGCGAACTGGACCTGATCCTTTATAAAGACGGCACGATCGTTTTTGCGGAAGTAAAGACCCGTGGCGCGCAGCGGTGGTATGCACCGGCGGAAGCGGTGGACCTTCACAAACAGCGGCGGCTGCTGCTGGCGGCGCAGCTGTACCTGAAAGACAGCCCGTATGGGGATGCGGCCGTGCGGTTCGATGTGGTGGAAGTGACGCCTGCCGCCAAAGGCTGGCAGATACACTGTATTATGGATGCCTTCCAGAGTTGACGGCATAGAAAGGGTGGAACGATATGCAGTATCAGAGTACCAGAGATTCCGGCCTGCGGGTTTCGGCCGCAGAAGCGATCGTGCGCGGCCTGGCGCCCCAAAGCGGCCTGTTCGTGCCGGAGGCCTTCCCGAAAGCAGACCTTGCAGCCTGGAAAAACCTGTCCTACCCGGAACTGGCGCGGGAGGTCCTGGCGCTGTACCTGACCGATTACAGCCGGGAATTCCTGGCCGGTGCGACGGCCCGCACCTATGGGGAGGCGTTCGGCGGTAAGGCGGGTGCGACGGTGCCCGTACATGAGGGGCTTTATGCGCTGGAACTGTGGCACGGCCCGACCTGTGCCTTTAAAGACTATGCCCTGCAGCTGATGCCCAGGCTGCTGGTGGAAGCGAAGAAGACCCTCGGCCGTACCGAGACGACGCGCATTCTGGTGGCGACTTCCGGGGATACCGGCAAGGCGGCCCTGGCCGGATATGCGGGCCTGGACGGGATCGAGATCCAGGTCTTTTACCCGAACGCGGGCACCAGCGAGATCCAGCGCCTGCAGATGGTCACGCAGGAGGGCGAAAACGTGCAGGTGTATGCCGTTGACGGCAATTTTGACGATGCACAGACCGGCGTAAAGCGCGTGTTTGCCGACGCCTCGGTGGGGGCGGAACTGGAAAAGCGGAACATCCGTCTCTCCAGTGCGAATTCCATCAACTGGGGCCGCCTGGTGCCGCAGATCGTCTATTATTTCCATGCTTATTTCCGCCTGGTGGAGCAGGGAGCCGCCGCCTGGGGGCAGCCGGTGGACTTCTGCGTGCCTACCGGGAACTTTGGCGATATCCTGGCCGGGTATTATGCCAAGCGGATGGGGCTGCCGGTCGGCAAGCTGGTCTGCGCTTCCAACCGCAACAATGTGCTGACGGATTTCATCCGTACCGGCACCTACGATGCGCGGCGGGAATTCTACAAAACCAGTTCGCCGTCGATGGATATTCTGATCTCTTCCAATCTGGAGCGGCTGCTGTACCACGTCAGCGGCAGCAGCGGGAAAGTGTCCGCCTGGATGCGGGAATTGGCGCAGACCGGAACCTATACCGTCGATGCGGAAACACTGGCGGCGATCCAGGAAAGTTTTGCGGCGGGCTATGCCGGGGAAGCGGAGTGCGCGGAGGAGATCCGCGCACGCTACGAGCAGGACGGGTATCTCTGCGACACCCATACGGCGGTGGCGTTCCGCGTGGCGGAAGCGTGCCGCGGCGAGGCGCCGATGGTCGTTCTCTCCACGGCCAGTCCGTTCAAATTCCCGCGGGATGTGCTGGCGGCGCTGGGGACACAAGCACCGTCCGGCGATTTTGCAGCCATGGCGGCGCTGGAAAAAAAGACCGGCGCCTGCGCGCCGCAGAGTTTGCGGGAACTGGACCGCAAACCGGTACGGTTTTCCGAAATCATCGCGCCGGAGGAGATCCGGGCTGCGGCGCTGCGTTGAAGCCGCCGGGCATAAGCAGATTTACAAAAGTAAGGGAGAGGTATGGCGATTTTTGCAATAGGGGATTTACACCTCTCTTTGGGAACGGATAAGCCGATGGACGTGTTCCCCGGCTGGGAAGGGTACCTGCCGAAGCTGGAACGCAGCTGGCGGGCGCTGGTTGCGCCGGAGGATACGGTGGTGCTGGCGGGAGATACGAGCTGGGCAATGAACCTGCCGGACACCCGGGCGGATTTTTCCTTCCTGCAGGGGCTGCCGGGGCAGAAATGGCTCCTGAAAGGCAACCACGATTACTGGTGGACGACGGCCCGCAAAATGCAGAATTTTCTGCAAGAGAACGGTTTCGATTCCCTGCATATCCTGCACAACAATGCCTGCGTCGTCCAGGGAACTGCCCTGTGCGGTACCCGCGGATGGCCCTTTGACGACGCGGCGGCGCAGGGAGAAAAGCTGATGGCCCGGGAAGCAGGGCGCCTGCGGATGTCCCTGCAGGCGGGGCGGGCGGCGGAACAGCGGATCGCGTTCCTGCATTACCCGCCGGTCTACCCGGGGGCTTCCGCGCAGGAAATTGTGGACGTATTGCAGGAATGCGGCGTTACCGAGTGTTATTACGGGCACCTGCACGGGCGCTCCATTCGCTTTGCCGTACAGGGAGAGATGGAAGGGATCCGCTATAAGCTGATTTCAGCTGACAGCCTGGGGTTTTGCCCCTATAAGATCCGATAAAGGGGGAACCGAATGCTCAGGCATGGCTTTTTGCGCAGGTTTTTGTGCAAAACCCGGTTGTTTTGCGTAAAAAGGCCGGACAGGAAATGAATTTTTTCTGAATAGGGCTGGTATTCTGCGTGGGAACATGCTATAATTACTTGTATTTTTATGTATATCTATTTTTGGAGGAATTTATAAATGAACCTGATTTCCTGTGAAAAGCTCGAAAAGAGTATGGTCGAACTGCAGTTCTCCATCGACGCGGAGACCTTCAAATCCGCTGTCGGCACCGCTTTCAAGCGGGAGGGCAAAAAGTACACGATCCCCGGCTTCCGCAAGGGCCATGCCCCGCGTGCGATGATCGAGAAGATGTACGGCAAGGACGTATTCCACTACGATGCGATCAACGACCTGTTCCCGGAAAATTATGAAGCTGCCGTCAAGGCGGCCGGTATCGAGGTGGTCGGCAATCCTGCGCCGGAAGTCGTTTCCATGAGCGAGGAAGACGGCGCCGTGCTGAAGGTCAAAGTGGCGGTCAAGCCCGAAGTGGAACTGGGTGAGTATGCCGGTTTAACGGTGACCAAAGATGTCAAGACTGTGGACGAGGCCGACGTAGACGCTGAGATCAAGCGCATGCAGGACCGCAACGGCCGTCTGCTGACCCGTGAGGGAGAAGCCCAGAACGGCGATACCGCGACCATCGACTTCGAGGGCTTTGTGGACGGCAAGGCGTTTGAGGGCGGCAAAGCCGAGCACTACGCGCTGGTGCTGGGCAGCGGTTCCTTCATCCCCGGCTTCGAGGAGCAGGTCGTCGGCCACAAGGCTGGCGATGAGTTCGATGTGAACGTCAAGTTCCCGGAGCAGTATCAGGCTGAAGAACTGGCCGGTAAGGATGCTACCTTCAAGATCAAACTGCATGAAGTTCAGTACAAGGAACTGCCAGAGCTTGACGATGACTTCGCCAAGGATGTCAGCGAGTACGACACGCTGGAAGAACTGAAGAAGTCCATCCGCGACGGTATCGCTGCCAACAACGAGAAGCAGGCGGATCAGAAAGTAGAAAACGACCTGATCGACCAGGTCGTCAACGGCATGAAGGCGGAGATCCCTGACGCCATGATCGAAAGCCGTATGGAGGAACTGGTCCAGGACTTCCAATACCGCATTTCGCAGCAGGGTCTCAAGCTGGATCAGTATCTGCAGTATATGGGCATGAACCGCGACCAGTTCAAGGAGCAGTTCCGCGAGCAGGCTGAAAAGCAGGTCAAGATGCGCCTGGCGATGGAAGCCATCGTGACCAAGGAGAACATCGAGACCAGCGATGAGGAACTGGAAGCGGAAGTCAAGCGCATTGCCGATGCCTATCAGATGGAAGTGGACCAGGTCAAGGGTCTGATCGATACGGCGGCTGTCAAGAAGGATCTGGCGGTCAACAAGGCCATCGACCTCGTGAAAGAGAAAGCTAACATCGTGACGGAAGCCGCTGCGGAGAAGAAACCCGCCAAAAAGACCACCCGCAAGACCACTAAGAAGGCCGAACCCAAAGAGGAACAGCCTGAAACGGAAGAAAGCAAGGGCGAGTGATCTCGCCTTTGCCAAAAGGCAGAACGAAACAGGACCGGTACGGCGCGCAAAGGCCGCTGTATCGGTCTCTTTATCACAAATCCATCGATTTGACGACTAAGGAGGGAACCCTTATGAGCCTTGTACCCTATGTTATCGAGCAGACTGCGCGCGGTGAGCGCAGCTATGATATTTTTTCCCGGTTGCTGAACGACCGCATCATCGTGTTGAGCGAGGATGTCAACGCGACTTCCGCCAGCCTGGTGGTGGCGCAGCTGCTGTATCTGGAAGGTCAGGACCCGGAGAAGGATATTTATTTCTATATCAACAGCCCGGGCGGTTCTATTTCCGACGGCATGGCCATCCACGATACGATGAACTACATCAAGTGTGATGTGTCCACCATCTGCATCGGCATGGCGGCCTCAATGGGCTCTTTCCTTCTGGCCAGCGGGGCCAAGGGCAAGCGCTATGCGCTCCCCAATTCGGAGATCTTGATCCATCAGCCGTTGATCAGCGGCAATGGGATCTCCGGCCAGGCGACGGATATCCAGATCCATGCGAACCATATCGTTCGGATCCGGGAACGCATGAACCAGCTGTACAGTCAGTATACCGGCCAGCCGTTGGAAACGATCCAGCGGGATACCGAGCGCGATAACTATATGACTGCGCAGCAGGCAAAAGAATACGGTCTGATCGACGATATCCTCTATAAACACTGATTCGGAGGAATACCATGGCAAATACAACGTCCGGAAAGGACGGAAAAGGGCGGGAACTGGTCTGCAGCTTTTGCGGACGCTCCCAAAACGAGGTGGAACAGCTTCTGATCGGCCCCGGCGTCAACATCTGTAAAGACTGCATTGATATGTGCTATCATGCGCTTTACAAGGATGCCGACCGGCCGCAGCCGCCCCGCGCGGGCGCATCCCGGCGTCCGGCACGCAATGCCGGACAGGCGCGCTATGACGCCGACCCGCTGGAAAGCATCCGCATCCTGACGCCCGCGGAGATCAAAGCCGGGCTGGATCAGTATGTGATCGGCCAGGATGAGGCAAAAAAGGTCCTGGCGGTCTCCGTCTATAACCACTATAAGCGTATCCTGTCCAAACAGGAGAGCAGTGTGGAACTGCAGAAATCCAATGTCCTGATGCTGGGCCCTTCCGGCACGGGCAAAACGCTGCTGGCGCAGACGTTGGCACGGATGCTGAATGTCCCCTTCGCCATCGCGGATGCCACTACCCTGACGGAAGCCGGCTATGTGGGCGAAGATGTGGAGAATATCCTGCTGAAGCTCATCCAGGCGGCGGACTTCGACATCCCCAAAGCGGAAGTCGGCATCATCTACATTGACGAGATCGACAAGATCACGCGCAAAAGCGAGAATCCTTCCATTACGCGGGATGTGGGCGGAGAAGGCGTGCAGCAGGCGCTGCTGAAGATCGTGGAAGGCACGGTCAGCAACGTGCCCCCCAACGGGGGCCGCAAGCATCCGCAGCAGGAATTCATCCAGATCAACACCAAGAACATCCTGTTCATCTGCGGCGGTGCGTTCGACGGGCTGGAAAAGCTCATCCAGCGGCGCACGGACAACGCTTCGCTGGGCTTTGGCAGCCAGCTGCGCACGACGCTGGACAAGGACGAGACCCGGCAGAAGCTGCTGCGCCAGGTGGAGCCGGACGACCTGGTCAAGTTTGGCCTGATCCCGGAACTGATCGGCCGGTTGCCGGTGGTGACGGTTCTGGACCCGCTGGACGAGGACGCCCTGGTGCGGGTCTTGACGGAACCGAAAAACAGCATTGTGCGCCAGTACAAGGAGCTGCTGCATCTGGACAACGCCGAACTCGTGTTTACCGACGCCGCCCTCCATGCGATCGCGAAAAAAACAGCGGAACGCAAGAGCGGTGCGCGCGGGCTGCGCAGCGTGGTGGAGTCTTTGCTGATCCCGATCATGTACGAGATCCCTTCGGATGCGACGATCACCCGGGTGACGATCGACGAGGACACCGTAGAGGGCGCCGCGCCGCATATCGAGCATGGCATGATGCGACCGCGTTATAAGAGTATTGCTGCCCAGCAGCAATCCTGACGGCAATACCCCTGATCGCAACCGTGCAGGCAGATTTCTGCCTGCACGGTTTTTGCGTGAAGGAAAGCTGTCTGCGCCTGCAAAAGCCGAAAAGAAGCCCATATATGGCGTATCCATTCGATTTTTATCGGATAGATGGTAGAAAACGCTTGTTTCTTTGAGACAAATCGTTTATAATATACTGTATGCCTGTGACTGCGCCGAATAGAGGGGGCGCGGCAGGGAAGATTCAAAATAGGGGGAACTGCAATTGGCTGATTACTTTGCAATGGACCGCGCCGCACTGACGGCAGAAAAAGCGCAGCTGGAGGCGGAATACAAAAAGTTCCAGGGTATGGGGCTGAATCTGAACATGGCCCGCGGCAAGCCCGGCCCGCACCAGATGGATCTGGCTATGGACATGATGAAGATGACCGATTAT
This sequence comes from Candidatus Gemmiger avistercoris, assembly GCA_019116705.1. Taxonomy (GTDB): domain Bacteria; phylum Bacillota; class Clostridia; order Oscillospirales; family Ruminococcaceae; genus Gemmiger; species Gemmiger avistercoris. The sequence continues at coordinate 20,977 of DXBF01000009.1, read as the reverse complement.
ACTGCCGAAGGTGGGGTGGATGCCCGTAACTACGGCAATCTGGAGGGCCTGTATGAAGCCCGGGTGCTGTTTGCCGACGTGATGGGCGTCAAGCCGGAGGAAGTGTTTGTGGGCGGAAATTCCAGCCTGCAGCTGATGTACACGTTGCTGTCCATCGGGTATATGTACGGCTACCCGGAATCTCCGTGTCCCTGGTCCCAGGTGGAAAAGCGCAAGTTCCTGTGCCCTGTGCCCGGGTACGACCGGCATTTTGCCATCACCGAGGAAATGGGCTTTGAGATGATCAACATCCCCATGCGGGAAGACGGCCCGGATATGGATCTGATCGAGAAACTGGTGGCGGAGGATGACACCATCAAGGGCATCTGGTGCGTACCCCAATACTCCAACCCCGACGGCTACACGTACAGCGACGAGACTGTGCGCCGTTTTGCTGCTATGAAGACGGCGGCCCCCGATTTCAAGATCTTCTGGGATGAAGCGTACATTGTGCATCATTTGACGGAGGATATCATCGAGAACCCGCCGCTGCTGAACGAGGCCAAGGAATGCGGCAACGGGGACCGGGTGTTCATGTTCACCTCGACCAGCAAGATCACCTTCCCAGGAGCGGGTGTTTCGGCGTTTGCCTGCAGCGAAAACTCCATGAAATACCTCTGCTCGCGTTTTGAAACGATGATCATCAGCTACGACAAGATGAACCAGCTGCGTCATGTCCGTTTCCTGAAAAACAAGGAAGGCGTGCTGGCGCATATGGCCAAACACCGCCGCCGTCTGGTGCCCTGTTTCGATGCGGTCAAGACTACTTTTGCGCAGCAGTTGACGCCCTGCGGCAATATTGCGCGCTGGACCAATCCCAAGGGCGGGTATTTTATCAGCCTGTATGTGCTGCCCGGATGCGCACGGCGCGTGGCGCAGCTGTGCAAGGAGTGCGGCCTGACGCTGACGGGCGCCGGTGCGGCCTACCCCTTCCATAAGGACCCCGATGACTCGCATCTGCGCATTGCGCCGACTTACCCGAGTCTGGACGAGGTCGAAACCGCTTCGGCCCTTCTGTGCGTCTGCGTGCGGCTGGCTGTGGTGGAAAAACTGCTGGCGGATCAGCAGTAATTCCCGGCATTTCGCCCGTATTCGGGCGTATTTTGGAGGTTTCTATGAAGAAGAAAGGGAAGTCGTGGCCGTTGTTTGTCGTGGCCATCCTGATCGTAGTGTTTTCCCTTACGGCCATTTTCGGCGTCAGTTACCAGTACGGCGACACCAGGCACGTTTACCTGAAAGGCGCGTCCGATATTCGCTTCGGCATTGACATCCGAGGCGGCGTGGATGTGACGTTTATGCCGGACGGGGATGTGGACGCTACGCCGGAACAGATGACAGCGGCGCAGACAGTCATTGAGGATCGTCTGGTAGGGCTGGGCATCACCGACTACGAAAGCTACGTGGACAGCAACAAGGACCGTATCATCGTTCGGTTCCCCTGGCAGTCCGGGGAAGAGGATTTCGACCCCCAGGCGGCAATCGAGGAGATCGGCACCACCGCGCAGATGGTGTTCCGCAAAGGTTCCACGGCGGACGGCGAACAGATCCTCAGCGGCGACCAGGTGACTTCGGCCAATGCAGCGTACAGCGAGACCGAAGGCTGGGTCGTGCAGCTTCACTTTGACAGCGAGGGGGCGCAGGCGTTTGCCGACGCGACCACGGAACTGGCAGCCGACAACGGAACGATCTCCATCTGGTTGGATGACGAGAACATTTCTACGGCGACGGTCGAGAGTGCCATCACCGGCGGGGAAGCCATCATCCGGGGCAGTTTCGATCAGGAAAGCGCCGCCACGCTGGCCAACCAGATCAACTCCGGCGCGCTCCCGTTTGCGCTTTCGGCAGAAAGCTATTCCACCATCAGCCCGACGTTGGGCGCCCGGAGCCTGGAAGTGATGGTCCTGGCGGGCGTCGTCGCCTTTGCGCTGGTAGCGGTGCTGATGATCCTGCGCTACCGCCTGCCGGGTACGGTCGCGGTCCTTTCGCTTCTGGGCCAGGTATGCGCAACGCTGGCGGTCGTTTCCGGCTACTTCAGCGTGTTCCCGGGGTCCACACTGACGCTGCCCGGCATTGCCGGTATTATCCTCGGTATCGGCATGGGCGTGGACGCCAACGTGATCACGGCGGAACGCATCAAGGAAGAATTGTCCAAAAACAAGACGCTGGACGGTGCGGTCAAGAGCGGTTTCAAAATGGGCCTGGCCCCGATCATCGACGGCAACGTTACCATCGTGATCGTAGCGGCCATCCTGATGGGCGCCTTTGGCCCGACGGACGGGTTCTGGGCCAGACTCTTCAACCCGATCTTCTTCTGGTTCGGACCTTCTACGGCGGGTACGATCTATTCCTTCGGCTTTACGCTGTTGACCAGCGTTCTGCTCAACTTTGTGTTCGGCGTGTGGGCGACCCGCGTTATGATCCGCGGCGCGATCCACTGCAAGGCGCTGCGCAGCCCCTGGTTGTACGGGGGCAAGAAGGAAGGCGGCGCTGAGTACAAAACACCGTCGATCAATTTTGTGGGGAACCGCAAAAAGTTCTATGCTTTTTCCGGCTGCATCATTGCCATTGTGCTGGTGTTCTGCGGCGTCTTCGGCGTGAGCATGGATGTGGAGTTCAAGGGTGGTTCGATGATCACGCTGGCTTATGAAGGCGAAGCGGATCTTGAAGCGCTGGAAACGACCATCGGCGACGAATTGGGCAGCAGCAACCTGACGCTGCAGACGGGCGCGGACATTTCCGGCGCCCAGACACTGACGATCACGCTGCCGGGCAGTGATACCTTGACGACAGAGCAGCTGGACGGCCTGTTGACGCTTCTGAACGAGCAGTATCCGGATAACCAGTTTGCGCAGAACGAGGTCAGCAACGTCGATGCGACGATCGGCAATGAGTTCCTGCTCAAGAGCGTTGTGGCGCTGATCGCAGCCTGCGTACTGATTCTGCTGTACGTGGCCTACCGTTTCCGCCGTATCGGCGGCTGGAAAGCCGGTGCAACGGCTGTTGTGGCGTTGCTGCATGATATGTTCATTATCTTCGGCGCGTTTGTGCTGCTGCAGATCCCGCTGAACGGCAACTTCATCGCGGCGATGCTGACGATCCTTGGCTATTCGATCAACGATACGGTCGTCATCTACGATCGCATCCGTGAGAACAGCGCCCTTTTCGGCAAAAAACAGATGAACCTCAAAGAACTGGTCAATCTTTCGATCAACCAGAGTTTCTCCCGCTCGATGATGACCTCTGTCACGACCTGCCTGGCGCTGGGCGTGATCTGTGTGGTATCGGTGGTGTATCGGCTGGACAGCATTTATACCTTTGCCTTCCCGCTGCTGTTCGGTATGATCAGCGGTGTGTACAGCACCATCTGTATCGCTACGCCGCTTTGGGTGGATTGGAAAATGCACGGCAAACAGCTGCCTGCCAAGAAGAACTGAGTTTTCAGTAGGAGGAATTTTCTATGAAATGCCCGTATTGCGGCGAGGTAGACTCCAAAGTTATCGACTCGCGGCCGACGGAGGACGGCGAAAAGATCCGCCGCCGCCGGGAATGCCTGCACTGCAAAAAGCGCTTTACCACGTATGAGATCGTGGAGACGGTTCCCCTGATGGTCGTGAAAAAGGACCACTCCCGGGAGGTCTTTGACCGCCAGAAGCTGCTGAACGGCATGCTGCGCGCTTGTGAAAAGCGCCCGGTCAGCTACCAGCAGCTGGACGAGGCAGTCAGCCGCATTGAACAGCAGCTGCTGAACTCCTATGACCGGGAAGTGACCTCGATCCATATCGGGGATCTGGCCATGCAGGAACTGAAAAAGATGGACGATGTGGCCTATGTTCGGTTTGCATCGGTCTACCGCCAGTTCAGCGATGTCAATACCTTTATGGAAGAACTCAAGGATATGCTGGATACCCGCTCAAAGTCGGCCGAAAAATGATAACCGCATCTGCCGGGCCTGTTCGCGGGCCCGCGCAGTTTCCACTGCCAGATCGGAGCGGTTTTCCTCCGTGGCATAGTGGGGCAGTGTGGCCAGCGTCTGATTGAGCTGGTCGACCAGACTGCGGCGGATCAGCAGCAGCCAGAGCTTGCTGGATCGCTGTGCATCGCGTGCGGTTTCGCGAAAAGTATCCCGGGCTTGCCGGTAGGCGCCTTGTTCTGCACAGGCGCAGGCGGAGGCGAGTTCCTGATCCAGTGCGCGTAGGCTTCGGTCTACATAGACCCCGGCGCTGTATACTGCAAGAATGAGCAGCAGCAACAAACCTGCCGCGTACCAGTTCCGTCTCATAGGGATTCCCCGCAAGACCACCCGTTCCGGGTGGTCTTTTTTCGTACCAGGAGCAGTTCTTCTCCGTTATACAAAAGCAGCAGGACCTGCCGGCGTTTTAGACTGTGCTGTTGCAGCAGGGCGTCGAGCCATTGTTCATCCAGCTGCAAGGCGGACAGATTCTCCCGGTAAAGGGTATCATCCACCAGAATGGGAAGCATGGGGGTGGTCCGCTGCGGCCCAGCACGCGTGGCGGTACTGATATGCCCGTTGGGCTCGACCACCGCCCACAGTACATCGGCGGGAGAGAAGATATCTTTTCCGCGCAGTGCTTCCAGAAGATCGCCTGCGGTAATACGGAGTTGCGGCAGGGCGGATTGCACGATCTCTCCGTTGCGGATCACGGTGATCGGTTTGCCAAACAGCAGCCTTGCGTAAGCGGGATTCAGACAGGCGAGCGTGGAACTGAAAATCTCCAGTACGGTCAGGAGCAGGATAAGGGAAAGGCTGGCAAAAAGCGGCAGGTCCGGCTCGTCAATGCAGATGGAAGCAACGTTGGAGACCATGAGGGTTGTTACCAGTTCCGAGGGCTGCAGTTCGCCCAGCTGACGTTTGCCCATCAGGCGCAGGGCGGCCACGACCGTGACATAGACCACCACTGTACGAAAAAGTGCAGGGACCATAGCGCATCCTCCTCATATTTCGGACGTTTCTGGCAAGACTAAAGGCAAAGATTGAGAGGGAAGCCTATGCAGGATACAAAAATCAGCCGTTCCTTATCACAGAACCTTCAGTATTTGAGACTGAGTTTTGGCGCGTCGGGGGATTTCTATGCAAAAGAATTGACGATCTGCGGGGTCCCCTGCGCAATCGTGATGTTTACAGGGCTTTCCTCCCCGGAAAAGCTTTGCCACCTTGCGTTGGACCTGCTGGATCATGATCTTTTCTTCCCTGACGGCAGCGAAGGGCTGTGTGATTACCTGCTCACACAAAGCCGCGCTCCGTCGGAGCCCCGGCCGGTATCCGACTGGGAAACTTTTATAGAGATGATCAGCAACGGCATGAGCTTGCTTTTGATCGACGGATGCAGCAGGGCCGTAGTGTTTTCTACCCAGGAGATGCCCCAGCGCTCGGTGGGGACGCCCACCGGGGAAGGGAACATGCGCGGTTCGCAGGAAGCCTTTACCGAACTGCTGCGCAACAACCTGTCCCTCTTGCGGCGCCAGTTCCGTTCCGGGACGCTGGTAGCGGAGATCGCCACGGCCAAAACACGCGCCAAAACAGAATACTGCCTGTGTTATGACCGCCTCCTGGCCCCCAAGGAGACCATTGACGCCTTACGGAAGCAACTGGCGGAGATCGAACTGCCGGTTCTGCTGGACAGTGCGTATTTTGCTTCTTTTTTGAAGCAGGACAAACTCAATCTGTTCCCGGCCGCTGCGTATACGGAACGTCCGGCCACGGCCTGCGCGCGGCTGTGCGAAGGCAAGGCTGTGGTTCTGGTTTCCGGCTGTCCGTACGCCCTGATTGTACCCAGCTTTTTTGCCGAACATTTTGAATGCCTGGATGATTATGCCTCCGGCGCGGTGTTTTCCGGGCTGATACGGCTTTTGAAGTACACCGCCTTTTTTCTGGCGGTTTTTGGTCCCGGTTTTTATGTGATGGCGGTATCTTTTACGCCGGAGATCATTCCTATACAGCTTCTGACGACGCTGGCGCAGGCGGAACGGGCGACGCCGCTCCCACCCATGCTGGAAATGCTGGGGGTCACGCTGCTGCTGGAGATCGTGCGGGAAGCAGGGCTGCGGGCGCCGCAGTCCATCAGCCATACCGTCAGCCTGGTGGGGGCGCTGATTTTGGGTGAAACCGCGGTCTCGGCCGGGATCGTAAGCATTCCGATCCTGACGATGGCGGCGGCGGCCACCGTTGCAACGCTGGCAGTGCCTTCGCTCTATGAACAGACGATCCTGTTCCGTTTCGCGGTGATTTTGCTGACGGGCTGCTTTGGTGTGCTGGGGCTTGCCTGTTCGGCGCTGGTTATTCTGGCCATGGCCTGTGGAAGCGAACCCTTCGGGTATGATTACCTGTATCCGCTGATGCCCCTGACCCGGATCACATGGCGCGACGGTTTTGTACGCAGCATCTGGTCACGGCTGGCCCGGCAGGGGGAGGTGATCGGACGGCATGAAGCGTGACTGCCCAAGCCTGCTTGCGGTGCTGACGGTCAGCCTGCTGGTGAATATCTTTCTGCGCAGTCAAAGTGCCTACTGGCCACGTGCCGGAGCGGCAACGGCGCTGGTTTGCGTCCCGCTTCTGGCGGGGGTGGGGTACTGCTTTTCTGCGGCCTGGCGTTGTGGGGCTAGTTCTTTGGCCCGGATCGGGTTTGCGATACTGCTGCTCGGAACATCTGCTCTGGAATTACTGCAATTCTGGCAGATGTTTCAGCGCCTGTACCCGGGGGCGGCGTCGCTGACAGTGGTCTGCCTGACGGTCCTGTTGCCGGTGCTTTACCTGCGCCGGGTATCGGCATTGTCTCAAACGGCGCATGTGGTCCTTTGCCTGCTGCTTCTGGGGACGGGATTTCTGCTGCTGACGGTGCTGCCGCTCCTTCATTTTACCAACCTGCAGCCTGTCGTCTTGCAGGAAAAAGACTATGCCGCAGCAGCCAACGCCCAGCTGACGCTATACCCGGAGTATCTCCTGCCGGCCCTGTGGCCGCCGCGCGGCCGGGAGCCGCGCTGGACCCGCCTGCGTCTGTCGGCGATCGCCCTCTGGTCCGATGTGGGGCTTCACCTGGTACTGGAACTGTTTTACGGGGCGGCGCTGCCCCAACGCACCGACCCGATCCATGCGGTGGCACGCAGCGGCGCGCTGTCGATCTTCAACCGGCTGGAAAGCGCGCAGCTGATCCTGTGGATCATGGCGCTTACGCTGAAACTGGCGCTGTATCTGTATGCGATGTCCCTGCTGCTGTTGCACAGGCCCCAAAGCGAGACTTCTGTGCAGTTGAGGCACTTCCCGTTGTATTTTGGTGGATTGTGGTTTCTGTGCCTGCTGCTTCGGAAGATCGACATAACCCGGGCGATGCAGTTGCGCAACACGGCGACATGGCTGTTTGCGCTATGGATAGGGATGGGAGGTGCCGCCGCATGGCTTTGCCGAAAAATAAGGCGTGGCTGCTGAAAGGGTGTTTGCTGGTGAGCCTGATTTTAAGTGGATGCGGCGGCCGGCCGCTGTCGGAACGGGAGATCGTCCGGGGGGTATTCTTTTCAGAACAGGAGGGCGGCTATTCCGCCTGCCTGGTTCTGGCGGATCAGGAGGCAGAATCCAATTCCGATACGTTACACAAGATCGCCGCCGGGCGGGGGGCCACGCCGGCCCAGGCGCTGGAACGCGCCGAAGACAGCCTGTACGGAGAGGTGTATTATGGATTGCTGGATCTGGCGGTCCTGCCGTCGGACTCGACCTGGCAGACGGCGCGGGAGATCGGCATGCTTTTGTATGAGAATGCGCAGCCTGCCCCTGAATTGTCCATATTTTTGCTGGGGAAAGAACCGGTGGAAAGCTGGGCCCGGCAGGGGAGCGCTATATACCGGCAGTTAAAGGCCACCGAACGGACGGCACAGGTACACTGTGGTCTGCAGCAGCTTTTCGCTGACGAGGACATCTGCGCGATACCGGCACTTTCGCAGGGGGCGGCTTATGATTTTGTCCTTCTGCCTGAAAACGGACCTGCAATTCGAAGCAGTGGAATGACAGCGCAGCTGGCCGCGGTCCTCTGTGGCCAGACGACGCGTATGGAAGGAACTTACGCTTTCGGAACAGGACGCTGCCGTGTGCGGGCGCAGGCTGTGGCGGAGGGGAACCGTATCCGGCTGCACTTGCGGGAAGGGGAATACCAGAGCCTGTCGGAAACGATGCAGGACCCGGAAACCGCCTTTTGTGAGGAACTGCAGCAGGCTTTCTCCATGCTGTGCGGGAAACTCCGCAACACAGGCGCGGACCCGTTTTCGCTTCGTATATGGCAATTCTGCACATATGGAAACGGGAAACTGCTGCAGGAACCTGTGCTGGAAATTCTAACGGAATGAACAGAAACAAAAGACGCTCTGCCTTTTACGGCAGAGCGTCTTTGCAGCTGTTGTCAGGAAAGCGTGGAGGGGCGGGAAATGTAAATCAGATTGGTATCGGCAATAAAGGTTTGGAAGTTGTAGAGGATCAGGACTTCGTCATATCCTTCCTGCTCGATGGTGGAATCCAGACCGTATTTGAAATTGCGGAAATCCACGACCCCGATCTTGGCATAATTCTGAGTCAGGTAGGGGACAAAACTGTTGGCATAGCTGTCCTTTACGACCAGAATGCTCCCGGTGCCGTTCCCTTCGATGACGGAATAACCGTTGTTGCCGTCCAGGAAGGCGGCGTACTTGTCACGGGTGTTGAATTTGTCGGTATTGATAAGCGGCTCGGTGGTCTGCGGCTCATACTGCGCCTCGCCGGTGATGCGGTAGATCGTCATGGGGTTTTCAAACGGGTAGTAGGTGATGACGTCATCTTCCACGTTCCAGAGGCGGGTCGCAGAGTAGTGGGTGCCCTGGAACCCGCTGACGGTAACAGGTTGCTGCGCAGAGGTATCGAAAGGCGTCAGCCCTTTCAGCGCACAGAACTGTTCATAAGCTCGGTAAGCGCCGTGGGGGGTCCAGTGATGGTCGGTCTTGAAGTACAGGTACTCGTCTTTACAGGCGGTGAAGGTGTCCCGAAGATCCAGCACCGCCGCGCTTTCCCCGATGCGGGCGAAAATATCATCCAGCATGGCGTTTTCGTCGATCATCGGGGCGCCCGCAGGCAATTCCTCGGGGTAGATCGCGCTGGCCGAAGGCGCCAGCAGAAAAGTCACTTTCCCCGGGTAGTTGGCCGCGAAATCAGCCACCGCTTCCACGTTTTTGTTCATCTGCGCGAGGGTGGAGTCCGGCACGGTAAACAATTTGGTGAACATCCAGCGGTCCTTGCCCAGCAGAATGCCGCCTTCCTCCACTTTTTGGAATGCGATCTCATCCGTTGCACGCTGGGCATTGATCCACTGGTCGCGCAGCAGGAACTGGTCCTGCATCCAGCGGGAAAAATCGCTTTGCCAGCTTCCGTCCAGAAGATCTTCCAGGCGGAAGTCGGGGAACTGCGCGGCACGCCGGTTCTCCAGTTCTATCTGCGTCCGCTTGGGCCAGAAGAGATTGAATACCGAGACACCGATCAGCAGAAGCAGCCCCGTGCACAGCAACGGATACCCGGAACGACGGCCTTCCTTACGGTAAATCACTTTGTCGGTCATGATCCCGTTTGTCCTCCTTTCCACATCAGAAATTGGCGTACAGCGCCGTTGTGTTGGTGGCGGCTACTACGTAAGCGATGCACAGCACCGCCAGAAGCAGGAACAAAAGGACTTTCAACGGGGGGAAGCGGCTGATCTTCTGCCACAGCCGGCGCGGCAGCGCCGAAGCACACAGGCAGCCGAGCACCAGCAGTACGCCGTAATTGCGCAGATAATAGAGCGGGGAGATGCCGCCCTGTACCAGAAACAGCTTCTGCATCAGCAAGCCCAGCGGTGCACCGGGCTGGTTGGCAGTAAAGATCCCCCAGCCAAGAACGACCAGGACCAGCGTATACAGGTGCGGCCATACCCGCCCTCTTTTCAGATGTTTCAGCAGGAACAGTTTCTCCAGTGTGAGCAGCACGAAATAGTAAAGCCCCCAGCAGATGAAGTTCCAGCTGGCCCCGTGCCAGATGCCGGTGGCGGCCCATACGATCAGCATGTTGAACAGCTGGCGCGCCTTCCCTTTGCGGTTGCCGCCCAACGGAATGTAGATATAATCACGGAACCAGGTGGACAGGGAAATGTGCCAGCGGCGCCAGAATTCTGTGATACTGCCGGATATGTACGGCAAATCGAAGTTGGCAGGGCAGTCAAACCCCAGCAGCGCAGCCAGGCCGTTGCTCATCTCGCTGTAACCGGCAAAGTCGAAGTACAGTTGCAGGGAGTAGGCCAGGATACCCAGCCAGGCCAGCGGGGTAGAAACGTTGGCCAGCCCCACGCCGCCGCTGCCGATGATATCGGTCCAGAGCGCACCGATGGAATCGGCCAGCAGCACCTTTTTTGCAAGGCCAAACACAAACAGTTCAACACCGCGTTCCATCAAGGGCAGGCTGCAGCGTCCGGCGGTTTTGTGGAACTGCGCCGCCATATCGCGGTAGGGAACGATCGGGCCGACGATCAGTTGCGGGAAGAAAAGCACATAGCAGGAAAAGGTGATCAAATTCTTCTCCGACGTGATTTTCCCCGTGTACACGTCGATCTCATAACTGATGATCTTGAAAATGTAGTAACTGATGCCCAGAGGCAGTACATCGCCGACCGAAAGTTCCGCAATACCGAAACTGCCGATCTGATTGATGGTGTCTATCAGAAAGTTGGCGTACTTGAAATAAACAAGAACACCGAGGTTGCCCAGCGCCGCGACCGCCGGCAGGAACGCACGCAGCTTGCCGCGGGCTGCTGCGGTCAGCAGGCCCCAGAGATAGTTGAACAGGATCAGGCAGAGGATCAACGGAAGGAAGGCTGTCCCGGTCCAGCAATAAAACACCAGACTTTCCGCCAGAAGGATCAGGTTTTTGACGCGCCCCGGCGCAAGATAGTACAGAAGCAGGGAGAGGGGAAGGAAACAGAACAAAAATACCACGCTGTTAAAAACCATGGCGGGACTCCTTCGTTTTTCTAAACAAGCAGGCCGTTACCGATGGGGGTAGCGGCCTGCTGGAAGATCCTATACGGGAAGCTCAGAAATTCAACGCCGTTTCCAGCGCAGTGTCGATGGCGCCGTAATCGCTGCCGATGCTGGCGATCACGATGGCCACATAGTTGCCGTTGGTCACGATGCGGGCGTCTTCCGCCATGGCGATCTTGTCCGCAAACTCGGCATACATATTGTTGGCGCTCAGGCTGTCTTTGTAAGCCTGCAATTCCGCTTCCACGTCGGCCGCCTTGCCCTCTTTGGCCTGCACGACGAAAACCAGACCACAGTCTGCCTGGTCGTTGGTAATGTCGCCGCGGTAGGCTACCAGGTTGTCCATCGTCAGCATCAGTTCATTTTCCACACGGAAAGCGGAATCTTCGTTGTCGTCGTCCAGGGGGGCGGGATTGCTGATGGGGTTCACGGCCTCCAGCGCGGCAACGGCGCTTTCCAGGTTATCGGTCTGCGCTTCCTCCGCCGCGGTGCTCTCGGAAGCGGGCTCCGAAGAGGCTTCGCTGCTGGAAGCGGGCTCGGAAGCAGAAACGGAGGTGCTGTCAGAAGCAACGGAAGAAGAATCCTCGCTGTTGGAATTGCCGCAGCCGGCCAGCAGGATGGAAGCACACAAAATGATCGGCAGTAACTTTTTCATGAAAGAGACTCCTTTTATTGATGTTGTCGGTATTGCAGTGCGTCAGGGAACCGCCGGGCCCGGTGCCGCACTTCAACATATTATTAGGATACACTATTTAAAGGTGTTTTTCAACCCGTTTTGGTCGAATCCTGCCTTGCAAACCATAGAAAGATTGTAAATTTTCTTTGCTTGACAAATCCTGTCTTTTTGACGTACACTCCTATAAAGCATGAACAAAGAAGACGGTGGCAGGGGGCGGCTGATGAAAAATTCCAAGGCGCAAAGGGTTGCACAGACAGGGCTGCTGTTTGCCTTGGCGATCACTTTGTCCTGGCTGGAGTCCGGTATCGCCCCGCTTTTGGGGCTGATGCCTGCGATGAAACTGGGGCTTGCCAACATGGTGGTGATGTATGCGCTGCTGTTCCTGCCGCTGCGTGCGGCGTGGGCGCTTGTTTTTCTGAAAGCGTTGTTCGCACTGCTCACGCGGGGGGCTACCGCGGGCTTCCTTTCCCTGTGCGGGGGCGCGCTCTCGCTGCTGGTTCTGCTGGGATTGCTGTGCGTCCCATTTCAGGTAAGTGGGTACATGTTCTGCGTGAGCGGTGCGCTGGCCCATAACCTGGGTCAGCTGCTGGGGGCGGCCGGTATCCTTTCCAGCGCCATGGCGCTGGCCTATGCGCCGCTCCTGCTGGTGGCAGGCGTTCTGGTGGGGGCTTTGAATTGCCTTCTGACCCGTGCGCTGTTTACAGCGCTTCCGCAGACGGCGCGCAGGAGCAGATGGAAAAGAAATCCTTTTGAAAATAAGAATATTTCTTAAAATTTTGAAAACGCTCTTGACAAGATAATTGTAAAAAGCTATAATAGGGACAAAGACGCAGGAATGCGTCTCAGGAGCTACGATCATAAATAGGAGGCTATTCATTATGACGAAATATGTTTGCACTGTCTGCGGCTACATTGCCGAAGGTTCCATCCCCGAGTTCTGCCCGGTCTGCAAGGCCCCGGCTTCCAAGTTCATTGAGAAGAAAGAGAACACCTATGTGACCGAGCACGTTGTCGGTATCGCGAAGGATGCCCCGGAGGAGATCCTGCAGGGCCTGCGTGAGAACTTCAACGGCGAGTGCAGCGAAGTCGGCATGTACCTGGCCATGAGCCGCGTTGCTGACCGTGAAGGCTACCCCGAGATCGCCGAAGCCTGGAAGCGCTATGCTTTCGAGGAGGCGGAGCATGCTTCCAAGTTCGCCGAGCTGCTGGGCGAGGTCCTGACCGACAGCACCCAGAAGAACCTGCAGATGCGTGTTGACGCTGAGTGCGGCGCCTGCGCCGGCAAGATGGACATCGCCAAGAAGGCGAAGGAACTGGGCCTGGATGCCATCCACGACACCGTCCATGAGATGGCGAAGGATGAAGCCCGCCATGGCCGTGGCATGCAGGGCCTGCTGGACCGCTACTTCAAATAAGCAACTCCAAAAGGCACAATACGGGCCGGAGCGAATGCTCCGGCCCCTTTGCTATCCGTTTTCTGAGCCGCGGCAGGCAAAAAAGCGGTTCTGCTTGTCGCAGGCGGCATAGAAGACTTCACTTTGCTGGCCGATTCCGGCTTTGTGGAGCTGTTCCTGCAGCCAGCGCATGTCATGCCCGGCGCTTTTCAGATTGTCCTCCATCAGCCGCCCGTCCAGGATCAGATCATACCAGGCGCTGGCGGGTTCCGTCCGCAGCCCCAGATCCTTCGGCGTGGCGGGGCGTGCGGTGCTTGCGGGCAGAAAACTGATCTGGCCGTTATTTTCCAGAATGGCGGTTTCGATCTCATTGGGGTCGAAGTATCCGGCGAGCCGAGCCTGGCCCAGAAATTCGTTGAGGTCGATGGAAGCGCGTTGCAGGTTCGCTTTGGAAATGACGCCGTTTTTCATCAGGATCATGGAGCGGCCGCTCCAAAATGTCCGCATGGCAATACTTTTGCAGGCGGTATACTCCACGGCCCGCGTGACGGCGCCGTAGATGACCAGAGCGGTGAAGGGCCGGTACCAGGATTCCAGATTGGTGGCCATCTCGGCCGCAATGGAACCCACTGTTACGGCGTTCAGGTAATCAAACGGACTCATCTGGGAGATCTGGCGTTTTCCGCTCAGGCGGGTAAAGACGAACATACTGACCAGTGACAAAAGGCTGGTCAGTGCGACCTGGCCGGTCTCCTGCAAGAATTGCTGCATACTTTCGCCTCCTGTCGCGCTTATTTTGGTCAGACTTCTAACAGTTTATCCCACCCTCTTGCACTTTTTCCCTAAAAAAGTTACAATAAATACTACCTTTACCGCTGGGAGAAGGAGGGAGACGGGGATACGCAATTTCTTTATCATCAATCCGACGGCCGGTAAAGTGGATGCAAGCGTCAGCCTGATGCCGCGTATACGCGCCGCGGCGGCACGCGCGGGGATCGAAGCGACGATCTGTGTAACGCGTCACGCCGGCCATGCCCGGGAAATCACCGAAGCCTGCGCGCAATGCGGGGAGGAAGTCCGCGTTTACGCCTGCGGCGGTGACGGCACCATGAACGAGGTGCTGCAAGCCGCTGCGGGAAAAGAACAAATTGCCGTTGGCTGCATTCCCTGCGGCAGCGGAAACGACTATGTGCGTAATTTCGGTACGCAAGCGGATTTTCTGGACCTGGACGCACAGCTGGCGGCGGAATGCCGGCAGGCAGATCTCATCCGTACCCCACAGGGGTATGGTATCGACATCTACGCGGCCGGGGTCGATGCGCAAGTCGCCAATGGCATCGCAAAATGGCGGCGTGTGCCGCTGTGCGGCGGTACAACGGCCTATACGCTTTCTATATTGGAAGCGGTGTGCAGCACCTTCCGGCACAGGCTGCGGGTTCGGACGGATCAGGGCGAGCAGGAAGGCATATATATGATGCTGGCGATCTGCAATGCGCAGATGTATGGCGGCGGTTACTGCGCGGCGCCTTATGCCCGCATGGATGACGGACTGCTGGACGTAGTCCTGCTTAAGCCTGTTCCGCGGCTGCAGCTGGCGGGCCTTTTGAGCGGATACCGGAAAGGCCGCCATCTGACCCCCGAGGGGATGGTGACGAAACCGTTCCGGCCGTACATGACATTTTTCAGGACCCGCTGGATCGATATTCAGGTATTGGATGAAAAACCTTTGGTCACAACACTGGATGGGGAATGCTCCCCGCAGAGGAATCTGCACGCAGAGGTGGCGCGGCGCAGCATTCGAATCCTTTTGCCGCCTGAACTGGTAAGAAACACACCTGTATTGCAGGCTATGGGAGAGTAAATATGTCTGAAAAAGTAAAGGTTAAAATTGCCCGCAATGTGATCCACCTGCCGGCGATCGCGCTGCGCGGATTGGTGGTTTTTCCCAACAATGTCGTTCATTTTGAGGTGGGACGCCCCAAATCCATCGCGGCGATCGAAACGGCGATGCGCGGGAACGGCAGCGTCTTTCTGGTCGCACAGCGTGAAATGGATGTGGAGGAACCTGCCCTGCGGGACCTGTATTCTTACGGTGTGATCGCGGAGATCAAGCAGGTGCTGCGCGTATCCGAGGATCTGGTCAAGGTTCTGGTGGAGGGGAAGACCCGCGCCAGGCTGCTGGAGCTGGAAGACGGCGAAAAGTATCTGCAGGCTACGGTCCGCCCGGTTCCCGTGCGGGGGATCGGGGCCGATAAGCGCACCCAGACGGAAGCACTGGTCCGCAGTCTGAAAGAATGCTTCGAGACCTACCTGTCCTACAGCCCGCAGATCTCCAAGGATGTCGTCTACAATATCGTGACTTCGACGAGCCCGCTGTATCTCAGCGAGTACATGCCGGCCAACCTGCTGATGAAGTATTCGGATAAGCAGGCTATCCTCAACGAATCCACGCTGCTGGGGCGTCTGGAAAAACTGCTGACCCTGCTGCGGCAGGAATGCCAGGTGCTGGAGATCGAACGCGACCTGGATGATAAGGTCAACGCCCAGATGGACAAAGGGCAGCGCGAATATTATCTGCGCGAGCAGATGCATATTATCAGTGAAGAACTGGGCGATGCGGAGGATACCCGGGCTGAGGCGGAAGAATATCGCAAAAAGATCGAGGCCCTCAAGCTGGACAGCGAATCCACGGAAAAGCTGCTGAAAGAGTGCGACCGACTTTCCCGCATGCAGGGGAATTCCGCCGAAAGCGGCGTGATCCGCAGTTATCTGGACGCCTGTCTGGCGCTGCCGTGGCATACTACGACGGAAGATGATCTGGACCAGGCGCACGCGCGTAAAGTCCTTGACCGCGAGCACTACGGCTTGCAGAAGGTCAAGGAGCGCATTCTGGAACTGCTGGCGGTGCGCAAACTGAATACCGACGTCAAGGGGCAGATCGTCTGCCTGGTGGGCCCCCCCGGCGTGGGCAAGACCAGCATCGCCCATTCCATTGCGGAATGTATGGGCCGCAAATTTGCCCGGATGAGCCTGGGCGGCGTACATGATGAAGCAGAGATCCGCGGTCACCGCCGCACCTACATCGGCGCCATGCCGGGGCGTATTATCAGCGCCATTACGACGGCGAAGTCCTCCAACCCGGTCATCCTGCTGGATGAGATCGACAAACTGGCCGGAGACTACAAGGGCGATCCCTCCAGCGCTCTGCTGGAAGTGCTGGACCCCGAACAGAACTGCACCTTCAAGGACAACTATCTGGACATCCCGTTTGACTTGAGCGAGGTGCTGTTTATCACCACGGCCAACGACGCCTCTACCATTCCGGGGCCGTTGTACGACCGTATGGATGTGATCGAGCTTTCCAGCTATACCCGCACGGAAAAGTTCAATATTGCCAAGCGCCACCTGCTGCCGAAGCAGCTGAAAAACAACGGCCTGGAAGGCTGTGTTACGGTCACGTCCAGCGCCCTGTACGAGATCATTGACGGTTATACCCGGGAAGCGGGTGTGCGTACGCTGGAACGCACGATCACCTCGGTCCTGCGCAAATGCGCGCAGCGCATTGCCGCAGGGGACAAGGAAAAGATCAGCGTTTCGGCTTCTACGGTCAAATCCCTGCTGGGGCCGGAAAAGGTCAAACCCACCTTTATTTCCCGCAAGGATTCGGTAGGTATTGCCAACGGCCTGGCCTGGACCAGTGTGGGCGGCGAGATGCTGCCTGTAGAAGTAGCGGTGATCCCCGGCGGCACCGGCCGCATCGAGATCACCGGCAGCCTGGGCGACGTGATGAAGGAGAGCGCCAAGCTGGCGATCAGCTATGCCCGCGTTCATGGCGAGGAGTACGGTATCACGGCCGACGGGCTGAAAAATACCGACATTCATATCCATGCGCCGGAGGGGGCCGTGCCCAAGGACGGTCCTTCCGCCGGTGTGACGCTGACCACCGCGCTGATTTCGGCCCTGTCCGGGCTGCCGGTGCGCCATGACCTTGCCATGACCGGCGAAATCACGCTGCACGGCAACGTGCTGCCCATCGGCGGCCTGAAAGAGAAGAGCATGGCCGCTTTCCGGGAGGGGATCTCTACCGTTCTGATCCCCAAAGAGAACGTCAGCGACCTCTATGAAGTGGATGCGGAAGTCAAACAGAAGATCCATTTTGTGCCTGTGGAGAACCTCTCCCAGGTGTTAAAGCGCGCGCTGATCCTGCCGGGGCATCCCTCGGTCCGCAGCGGCCATGCCGTGCCGCAGGCCACCAGCCTGATCGCCAACGAAAAGCCCGCCAAGGAGCCTGCCGCGGTGATGTGAAAGGACTTTCCATGAACTGGAACAACTGCGAATTTCTGGCCTCTTACGGCCTGTCCCGCCAGCTGCCGGTCAGCGACCGGCCGGAGATCGTGTTTTCCGGCCGGTCCAATGTGGGAAAATCAAGTTTGATCAATAAGCTGTGCAGCCGTAAAAACCTGGCGCGGGTGAGTTCCACGCCCGGCAAGACGGCCACGATCAATTTTTACCGTATGGACAGGGCTTACCTGGTGGACCTGCCGGGGTATGGGTATGCCAAGGTCTCCAATGCGGACCGTGCACGGTGGGATGAACTCATCAACAGCTATTTTGAGGAGGACCGCGCCTTGCACCTGCTGGTCCAGCTGCTGGACTGCCGCCATGCGCCCAGTGCCGACGACGTTCAGATGCTGGAGTACCTGCGTTATCACAACATTCCTTTCGTGGCGGCGCTGACCAAGGCGGACAAACTGAAAAAGTCTCAGAAAGCGGCCTGCAAGGCCGAATTTGAGCAGGTCTGCGCCCCGTACGGCTGCAGGGCCGTGTTCCTGACCAGCGCCGAGAAAGGCGACGGCGTCGAGGCGCTGCGCCTTTGCCTGGAGCGCTACCTGAGCGGGGAGCCCGGCGATGGCGTATAACGAGTTTGCCTATTTTTATGACGAATTTAACAGCGCGGCAGATTATGACGCGCTCTTTCGTTATGTGCAGGGGGAACTGGCGGCCCACGGCGTTGCCGGCGGGATCCTGGCCGACCTGGGGTGCGGTACCGGCGATCTGACGCTGATGCTGACCCAGGCCGGGTATGATGTGATCGGGATCGACCGTTCGGAGGAGATGCTCAGCGTGCTGCGGGAAAAAGCAGACGAGCTGGGCCTGAGCGGCCGGCTGCTGCTGCTCCGGCAGGACTTACTGGAACTGGATCTGTACGGTACGATCCGGGCGGCGGTCTCCACGTTTGACACCTTCAGCCATATTGGCCCGCTGGAACGCTTTGAGCAGGCGATCCGCAAGGCCGCCTACTTCATGGAAAAGGGCGGCGTGTTCCTGTTCGACCTGAACACGCCGTATAAGTACGAGCACATTCTGGCAGGACAGACGTTCGACATAGAGGCGGAGGACGCTACCTGCCGCTGGACCAACCTCTACGAAGCGGAGGAAGCGCGCGTCAGGATCACTATTGATATTGATTACCTTGACACCGGCGAGCATTTTCAGGAAACCTTTTACGAATACAGCTACCCCCTGCAGACGGTATTGACGCTGTTGGAGCGCTATGGGTTCCGGGCGGCACGTCTGGCTGACGGGGAAGATTTCGGGCCGGTGCGTGCCGACAGCCCCCGCTGGATCATTACGGCGGTCAAACAATATACCCAGGAGGAAAAGGAATAAATGCAACAGGATCATAATATGCTGCGTGGGATCTCGGAAAACGGCGGGATTGTTTTTTATGGCGTGGACTCTACCGAGATCGTGCGGGAGATGGAACGCCTGCACAAGACCAGCGCGGTCACGACCGCCGCTTTGGGGCGGCTGCTGACCGCCGCCTCCATGATGGGGATCATGCTGAAAAGCACCCGGGATTCCGTTACCATCCAGATCCGGGGCGGGGGACCGGCCGGACGGCTGCTGGCAGTCTCCGACGGGACCGGCAACGTGAAAGGCTATGTGGAAAACCCGGTGGTGGAACTGCCTCCGCGGGAGGACGGCCATTTGGACGTAGGGACCGCTGTAGGGCGGGACGGCACGCTGGATGTGATCCGTGACTTGGGCATGCGGGAGCCTTATATTGGGCAGGTGCCGCTGACCTCCGGCGAGATCGCCGAGGATATTACTTCCTATTTTGCCATCAGTGAACAGGTCCCGACGGTATGCGCGCTCGGGGTGCTGGTAGATACCGACCTCAGCGTCCGCTGCGCCGGCGGCTTTATCGTGCAGCTTCTGCCGGGTGCTACCGAGCAGGAGATCGACCTGTTGGAACAGAACATCAAGGCGATGCCCAGCGTTACCGCAATGTTGGAGCAGGGAAAGACCGTGCGTGATATGCTGGACATGGCGCTGCAGGGCTTCCAGCCGGATATTCTGGACAGCTACCATGTGACTTACCGCTGCGACTGCAGCCGGGAACGCGTGGAGGGTATGCTGCGGAGCCTGGGGCGCAAAGAAGTGGAAAAACTGCGCGACGAGGACCCCATTGCAGAGGTGAACTGCCAGTTCTGTGATAAGACCTACAAGGTGGATCTGAATGAATTGCTGGAAAATTGGCCTGTCAGCGATGAAAAGACCGCAGAAAAAAAGAATTGAAAAAAATATTGAAAAGTGCAGAAAAAGCGCTTGACAAATGGGTTGTGGTTGTATATAATAATACCCGTCGCCCGGAGAGAGCGGCTGAGAAAAACTCTCCGATTTCCATGCGGCCGTAGCTCATCTGGTAGAGCGCCACCTTGCCAAGGTGGAGGTAGCGAGTTCGAGCCTCGTCGGCCGCTCCATTGCGGAAGTTTAGCTCAGCTGGGAGAGCATCTGCCTTACAAGCAGAGGGTCAGCGGTTCGAGCCCGTTAACTTCCACCACATGTGGCCCGGTAGTTCAGTTGGTTAGAACGCTAGCCTGTCACGCTAGAGGTCGTCAGTTCGAGCCTGATTCGGGTCGCCACATGCCTCTGTAGCTCAGTCGGTAGAGCAGGGGACTGAAAATCCCCGTGTCATTGGTTCGATTCCGATCGGAGGCACCAAGGTTCTTGTACATTCTACCATCAAGAATGTACATCATGCGGCCGTAGCTCATCTGGTAGAGCGCCACCTTGCCAAGGTGGAGGTAGCGAGTTCGAGCCTCGTCGGCCGCTCCAACAAACAGTGGAAACCGGCTCCCGTAAGCCGGTTTTTCACTCATTATGGTGACGTGGCCAAGTGGTAAGGCAAGGGTCTGCAAAACCCTCATTCACCAGTTCAAATCTGGTCGTCACCTCCAAGTCAAGTGGTCGTTTTGGATAACGGCCACTTTTTTGCCGTTGCAGCGAAAGAAATCGGCCTTTTTGCCCTTCAAAAATTTGCCGTTGGTCAAATGATAACGCAGGGGATAACAGCAGGGTTTCAGGGTCTACGCGCAGCTTTGAAGGTCGTTTCTCGAGCTTTGAAAGGGGAGAATCCCCACCTTTTTCTACTTTTTCTGAAAGAGGGTGGCGTTTTTGGTGTAGAAATTCGGACTGATATTTTGTGCAATATGTAGAAAGGTGAAAGGCAACGAATATGGCGAAGACCGAAATAGGTAATGATACAGCCAGCAGCCCGATTTTTGGCTTACCGAAGCCAAGGATCGGGCTTTTTTATTTATCCGCATTGCTACCCGGCTGGGAACAAGTTTCCGGCCTTGTAGATAGATTTCAGTTTATCCAACAAACAGAAAGCGAGGCATTCCATGATAATTGGTATCGACCACGGCTACTACGCCATCAAAACCCGAAACTGTTCCTTCCCGGCTGGCATCACACCCTGCGGCAGTCACGAACCCTACACCCGCCAGAACGTGCTTACGTTCGGCGGGTGTTTTTTTGTTTG
>DXBF01000008.1 GCA_019116705.1 Candidatus Gemmiger avistercoris | reverse complement strand
TTCCGAGGCGCGGGGCACGGCCAAGGGGCCTGCGGGCCCCTTTGGAAACCCCGGGGCTCTGCGGTGGTCGCCCGAGACTCTTTCCGTGTTTCACAGCCCTTCATTCGTTTTTACCCTGGCCCCGGCCCGTGCCTGCCGGAACCGCTCATCCGGGCTCCCGTTCTGAAACCCCGCCCGCCTTCGCGGGCGGGCGCAACGACCTTCCGCAAATTGCAAACAAAAACGGTAAATTGCAAATGTATGTTCGGTCGTAGGGGCGGCCTGCAGGCCGCCCGCGCAATTTTATCTTGCCGTGAACAGGCTGTTGCTGCATCAACCCACCCTTGTTCTGTAGGGCGGGGTCTTGACCCCGCCGTGCAAATTTACCTTGCCCACAATGTTCCTGTCTGCCGCCACATTCCCCGGGCGGCGTACACGCCGCCCCTACATGCAACGGGTCCTTGTGCGGCAAACACCAAAACCACGCCTGCCGGGACGCGCCGCGGCGGGGTCAAGACCCCGCCCTACAAATCCACGGAATTTGCCCCCGGCGCGGTCAAGACGCGCGCCCTACAACCAAACGGGGGCGGCGGGCGGCTGGGAACGCCGCGGCCTTTCCGCATAAAACCCGCCAACTCAAAAACCCCCGCGCCGTTCCGGCGCGGGGGTTGCGTATCAGCGATCCAATTGGCGGGGGGCCGTCAGCGGCGGCGGATATAGATCACCAATCCGCCCGCCACGGCCAGCAGCACCACCGCACCGGCGGCTACCGGCACCACCGGGAAACCGCCCTTGTCCTCCGGCTCCTCGGGGGCCGGGGTGGCGGTGGCTTCGGGGGTGGCGGTGGGGGTCGGCGTAGGCGTTGCCGTGGGGGTCGGGGTCGGCGTGGGGCTGGGGCTGGGCGTGGGGGTCGGCGTGGCTTTGCTGCCGCTGCCGGAACCGCCGCCCGTGCGGCCGCCCGACCCGCTGCCGCTCTGGACAGCCGCCGGGTCTGCGGCCCACTTGGCATAGATGGTGGTATCTTCGACCAGCACGATGGTCCCCACCGGCTGGGTCAGGGCTTCATCGGCGTACCAGCCCATGAACAGGTAGCCGGGGCGCACGGGGGTGTAGGGCCACAGTTCCACCGGCGCGCCCAGGCCGCGGATCACATCCGCCAGCGGCAGGCCGCCCATGGTATTGAAGTGCAGGGCGTGCTGTTCCAGCGGGGTGGCGGCAGGCGTGGGGGTGGGCGTGGCGGCGGACGCGCCGGAGCCCTGGGTCACTTTGAAAGTGGCCGTGACCACGACGCTGGCGCTGCCGCCGTTGCTGCCGCTGCCGGCAACGGCGATACGCTCGCTGTAAGAGCCCGCGCCCAGGCCCGCCTTGGGCCGCACGGTGAAGGTGGCGGTACCGCCCGCAGCCAGTTCCTTTTCGCTCAGCGCGCCCACCTCAAAGTTGGCGGCGGTGGGCTGGGTGAGGGTCAGGGCCTGGTTGCCGGTATTTTTGACGGTGACGGTAACGGCGGCGGGCTGGCTGTAGCCGGTCTGCACGCTGCCGAAGCCCAGGGCCGCCGGGTCGGCGGAGAGGGCGTAGGTCTTGGCGGTGACGGTGACTTCGCAAGACGCCGTTTGCCCGCTGCCGTCCGCCGCGGTGGCCGTGATGGTGGCGGTGCCCGCCTTTACGGCGGTGACTTTGCCGGTCGTATCCACCGTGGCGACTGTATCATCACTGGTTGCCCAGTTCAGAGTTTTATTGGTGGCGTTGCTCGGCTGTACCGTGGCGGTAAGCTGCCCACTGTCGCCCACGAACAAGCCCATCTTGGAGTTGTTCAGCGTTACGCCGGTGACCGGCTGGGTCACAGTGACGGTGCAGGAGGCAGTCTTGCTACCATCTTGTGTAGTGACTGTGATATTTGCGGTGCCGGGGGCCACGGCGGTCACAGTCGCCTGCAAACCGTTCGTGCTGTCTTGCGTTATGGTGGCAACACCTTTGTTGTCGCTTTCCCACGTCACGGTTTTGTTGGTGGCGTTATCCGGCTGTACCGTGGCGGTGAGGGTTTCGGTTTGACCTGCTGTTATAGTCGTGCTGGTTTTACTCAGCGACACGCCGGTGACTTTGTGATTTACGGTTCCACCCGTAATATCGCCCGACAGAGTGCCGGAGTTGTTGATGGTGCCGTTTGTGTTCTCTAAAGTGCCGCTGTTGGTCACCGTGCCGGAGTTGTTGATGGTTCCGTTGTTGGTCAGGGTTCCGCTGGTTTCAACCGTGACGGTTCCCGCATTGGTCAGCGTTTTGCCTTGCGGGATGGTCAGGCTCGCGCCGTCCGGGACCGTCAGGCTCTCGCCCTCGCCGATGGCCAGATCTTTCTGCAATTCCACAGCGCCGTACACGGCGCCGGTGCCGTTATCAAAGACAATGCCGTTGCCGGAAGGCGTCACAGAACCAAAATTCGAGAAGATCCCTCCAGCGCCGCCGCTGGCTTTCACCACAGCGTTTTCGCTGACGGTCAGGCTGGGCGTGCCGGAGCCGGAAACCCTGTTGCCAAACTGAAAGCGGATGCCCGGTTCAGTGCCGGTACCAGTCGCGGTCAGGCTGCCGCCCTCCACAGACAGAGAGGCGGACTTTTCTTCGCCGGCCCGCACCTTGACACCATTGCCAGCAGCACCGGTCGCCGCCGCTTCAACCTCGGCGTTCTCGATGGTCAGGGTGGCATCGCCGCTGTTGCTCTGAACCCAGATTCCTGAATTAACAGAACCGCTGGCAATCAGACTGCCGCTGCCCGTGATGGTCAGGCTGGCGGTGCCGGTAGAAGAGGAATGCGCAAGCACATAAATCCCTGTGCTGACCTCTTCTATTGCATTGTTGCCCTCCAACCGGATGGTCAACGCCGCATCCCCACTGGTATTGGCCACGCTAATGGCTGCGCCAGGGATCGAAGTGCTGGTATCATCGGGAACTTCCTTTTTAATCGTGGCGTTGTGCAGGGTCAGGACATTGTTCTCTGCGTCATAATGGATATAGTTGTCCGCCGGTATGCTTTCGCCTGTGCATGCGGTGACGTTTCCACTGTCGTCCGTCGTCCAGTAGCCGCCGCCTGTCACATTTTGGTCGCCTACATAGATCACCTGCCACTCCGGCGCAGCCGCCCGGGGCGCGGCGGTCAGGGCGCGGGCGGCGGAACGCGCGCCCGCCGTGCCCGCCGCAAAGGCTGTGGCCGGCAGCGTCAGGCAGAACGCCAGCAGCGTGAACAGGGCAAACAGTCTTTTCATGGGTAAAACCTCCCTTGGGCGGGCAGAGTCCTTCCCGGAATGGGACATTCCGGGAAAAGGCCATGGCCTTTTTTCGCTTTCCGCACAAAAAATTCGGATATGTATGTTCAGTATAGCATATCCTGACGAAAAAAGGAAGGCGGGACCGCCTTCCTTCGCAATTTTTACATCTGGCGCGCCCCACCTTACAGCAGGCGCACTTCCACCAGGCGCTCGGCGTCGGCGCGCACAAACGAAACGTTGCGCGCGTAGTCCTGCTGGAACAGCCGCGCCAGCAGCACGTCGAGCACCGCCTTTTCCGCCAGGGCGGAGGCAAAGGTCGAAATTTTCGCGTCGTTGGATTCCATGGGCGGCAGCGGCAGCAGGCAGCGGCCTGCATGCCGGAGGCGCTGCCGGGCCGCGCCGTGACCGCCACCACCGGCGCGCCGTGCGCTTTGGCCGCGCGCAGGGCCTGCCGCACCTGTTCGTTGGCCCCGGAATACGAGACCACCAGCAGGCAGTGCCCGGCGTCCATCTGGTGGATGCTGTAGCTCAGGTCCACCCGGTCGGACATGAGGTTGACCCGGTAGCCGAACTTGCGCAGGCGGAAGGCGAAATCCACCCCCATGTAGCCGCTGCTGCCGATGGCGCACAGGTCGATGCAGGCCGCCTTTTGCAGCAGTTCCACCGCGCGGTCCACCGGCGCGGCCTGCAGCGCCAGCCGCACCCGCGCCAGGGATTCCTGCTCCACCCGCAGCACCGCGTCGATGACCTGGGCGGGCGGGGTGTCGGCCGTGAAGGGGAAGTCGGCGTCCGGCAGGGCTTCGCCGCGGGCGGGCGCCGCCGCGCGGAACAGCACTGGTACAAGAAAGTGATCGAAACCAACGGCGGGGACCTGGGCTGAGGGCCGCCGTACAAGACAAGGAGGATCAATGTATGGATTTTAAAGAACTGGCTGCCTCGATCCTTGCCAACGTGGGCGGCAAGGAGAACGTGGACAAGGTAGTGCACTGCGCCACCCGCCTGCGGTTCACGCTGAAGGACGAGACCAAGGCCCAGACCGACGCGCTGAAAAAGACCAAGGGCGTGCTGTCCGTCATCAATGCGGGCGGGCAGTACCAGGTGGTCATCGGCCCCGACGTGCCCCAGGTCTACCAGCAGGTCATCGCCCTGGGCGGGTTCGAGAGCGCCGCCCCCGTGGAGGACGAGAAAGCCGCGAAGGAGGACCACCGCTCCAAGCTGAGCCGGGTGCTGGAATCCATCGCCAGCATCTTCCAGCCCATCATCCCGGCCATCACCGGCGCCGGTCTGCTCAAGGCTTTCATGGCGCTGTTTGTCACCCTGGGCTGGCTGGACAACACCACCCAGACCTACACCATCCTCAACGCCTTTGCGGATTCGGCGTTCTACTTCCTGCCTATCCTGCTGGGCGCGTCGGCGGCCCGCAGCTTCAAGTGCAACCAGTATGTGGCCATGGCGCTGGGCGGCGTGCTGGTCTACCCGCAGTTCATCACGCTGCTGGGCGGCGAGGAAGCCGTGCACCTGTTCGGCCTGCCCGTCACCCAGGCCAGCTACTCTTCCAGCGTGGTGCCCATCCTGCTGGGCGTATGGTTCATGTCCATCGTGGAGCATCTGGTGCAGAAGATCTCGCCCCAGGCCATCAAGTTCTTCTCGGTGCCGCTGGCCAGCATCTTCATCGCGGGTACCGTCACCGTGCTGGTGCTGGGGCCCATCGGCACCTGGATCGGCGACCTGATCGCGGCCATGGTCGGCGGCGGCGTGGGCGGCCTGTACCTGGGCATCACCGGCGTAGGCCGTTACGCGGCCGGTTCCCCCGGCCTGCTGGTGTTGCCCACCTACATCGGCGGCGACGGCATGGGCAACTTCGTCAACGCCTGCATCGGCACCGTGATCGCCATGGTGGTCTCCTTCCTGGTCTGCTTCGTGCTCTACACCGTGTGGGAGAAGCAGGGCAAGCTGGACGAGTCCGAGACCAACGCCTGACATTTTCTCCATACATTCCTGGCAAAAGCCCCTGCAAGCCCGCAACGTGAACCGCAGGGGCTCTTGTCTTGCCCGCCGCAGGCGGCGGATGCAGCGAGACGGAGCAGGGGCAGCGGTCGCAGAATGCAAGCGCCGCCCCAAGGCGCGCCGCATGATGCGCCAACCGCAACCCGTGGGTGTCTGCCAAAGGCAGACGGAGGGGTGGCAACATTCCCCCAGCCCGGAACGTTGCGGGCTGGGCAAGACCGCACGGCGGGGTCAAGACCCCGCCCTACGGGGGACGGGAACGTGGCGGCGGCACCGGGCCGTTCACGGCAAGGCACGGTGACACGGGCGGCCTGCAGGCCGCCCCTACGACCGAACGAAACGCATACCATGAAAATATGCCCTTTGCGCCGGTTTGTAGGGCGGAGTCTTGACCCCGCCGCAAGAACGTTTCGGCAGGCGCGGTTTCCCCCCACAAACCGCCCGCCCCCCACACACAAACGAACACCCCCGCGCCCGGGATCGCCGGGCGCGGGGGTGTTGTTTCAATTCATCAGACGGTCACAGGCTCAATCCTGACCGTGGCGGCGCTTGCGCACCGCCAGCAGCGCCACGAATACCACCGCGGCGCCTGCCGCGCTCACGCCCAGCAGGGCGACGGGCATATCGTCGCCGGTCTGGGGCACGGTCGCTGCCGCCGGGGCCGGGGCCGCCACAGGCTCCGCTTCCGCGGGGGCCGGGGTGGGCTGCGGCGTGGCGGTGGGGGCGGGGTTCTCCTCGCTGCCGGAACCGCCCGAAGGCTGCTCCGCAGGGTTCTCCCACGCCAGCACGAAGGGCGAGAAGCTGCCCGTTTCAAACGTGATGCCGGTTTCACCCTTGGTGATCGTCATATCTACCATTTTGGCATCGTAGACTTCCTGCTCCACATCTTCGACCTGCATCTCGCGGTCCAGCCCCTCAAAGTGGTACAGTTTGAACTCGGTGTTCTTGTCCGTACCCGCCGGGTAGGGCCAGTAGACGGTGACGGTCTCGCCGTCCGCCGGGGTCAGCCAGGCGTTGCCGTTCTCTTTGTCCACCAGGTCAAAGTATTTGGCAAACATATTGACATTCTCAAGTCCGGCGCTTTCGGCGGCCTGTTCAGCACGATCGTACAGCGCATCGGCGCGCTCCTGGGTGATGATGTCATCCGCCAGCAGCGAAACGTCCGTGAAGTCCACTTCAACGCCTGTCTTGTGGGTGTCCTCTCCAGTGCCGGCCGTGTCCTGTTCATTGATAAAGAAGGACTGATCCGAGTCGGCTTCCACGTAGAACATTTCGTCCTCGTTGGCGATCGCCGCGTCCATGTCCTCCACCGCGTCGATGATCAGCGCATCGTTATTGGCGTAGCGCACCGTCAGGGTGCCGGACTTGCTGTTTTCCTGATCGTACCCGCAGGTGTAGGTCTGTCCGCCCTTCTTCTCAGGGAGCGTAAATTCCATGGTGATGCTGTTCGGATTGACGCCGCCGGTGTACAGTTCCATCGTGTACTCATTGTGCAGGGCGGTATCGGGAGTAAAATTATCGCTGGTAGCCGTCCAACCCGTTTCCTTATCGGTGAACTGCACACGGACCGGGGCTTGTCCCGTTTCCATAGGAACGATTTTATAGATGAAGCGTTCCAGGCCGCTGGCTTCATCCACGATAGCCGTGGAGGATCCCCCTTCCACGCCGTACCGTTCCAGTTTCCAGGTACGGGCCTTGCCATCGTCGCCGGTGGCGGTAACCGTGACCAGGCCGGACAGGTCGATCGCGGTCGCGGGGTCCTTACCCAGCGCGTTGCTCAGGACCTGATTGAGATCGGCAGGCAGCGTGAAGTAGAAACCGGGCGTGGGCAGGGAATTGCTGCTCTGGGCTTCGCCGTTCCCCAACACGCCGTCATAACCGTCCCGACCGCCCATGTAGATGGTGATATCGGCGGGCTGCAGGGTGGCCGAAGCGCCGTGGGCTGCTTTCAGGGACAGCGTCCCGCTGACGGTGGTCACACCATCCGTAAAGGTACTGTATTTTTCCACATGATAGATGCCGTCGCCGTCGTGGGCGTTCCAGCGGTTGTAGGATGTAACGTTGCCGTCCTCACTCACTTCGTTCGCCGAGTCATCGTACCAGCCGTCGATCTTGCCGCCGGCAGGGCAAGTCACAGTTGCACAGTCGTCCAGCATCCAGTCGGAGCCGACCTGACCGAAGGTGATGATCGCAGTGGTGTTGTTGAAAATGTCGTCACCCGCGCTCGAATTAATGCTCGGATTTTTGGCGTGGTTATTATAAATTATGGCGTTGCGGGGCAGGGTCAACTCCGCAGAACTACCGCTGTTGTAAATGCCACCGCCATAGGTACTGGTGCCTTTATCATTATCATTGCCCGTAATGGTCAAAGAGGCTCCTTCTTCAAAGGTAAGCTTCCCGTTATTGGACAGGCCGCTGCAATAGTTATCCGTAATGGTCACCACTGCACCGGATTCCACTTTACCGTTACTGACGTCTTTGGTGATTTTCAACCCGGCAAAGTCACCAGCTTTGGAGTTGTGTGTCACGGTCAGTGTAGAAGTGCCATCGACCAAGAAGGCACTGCTGGCATACGCACCATAGTAGCCATTGTTGTCACAGGTCACAGTAGAGTGGTCCTTAATAAGCAATTGACTGGAAGAAATGCCATGGCCAGCGTTATTTTCATACACGACCTTTGAACGGACGGCTTCAAGGATGCCACCGTTGGAAGCGTTCGAAGTGCAGTTCCGAACCGCAAAATCAGAATCTTCCACATAAATGAACCGCCCCAGATTGTGCAGACAGCACAAAAAGAGCCCCTGGGCAGGAATATTCAGTTTTAGCAGGAGTGGCGCAGCGTCAGCGGCGCTACTCCTGTTTTGCTTTGGATGCGCTCGTGGTTGTAAAAAT
>DXBF01000007.1 GCA_019116705.1 Candidatus Gemmiger avistercoris | reverse complement strand
TAGGCAATCAAGGGGCGACAGCAAGGAGTGCTGCCGCCCCGCACTATTATTCAGAGAGGGGGAATTTCCATGACCGAAGATGAAGCCTACAAAGTGCATATCCAGTACACATTCAATGCCTTTTGCAAGATTGTCATTCGACACGCAGCCATAGATATAATCTTAAAGCTGCGTCGGAGGTGGGAACGGGAAGTTTCCCTTGACTATCTGATGAATGAGAAGTTTGTCCAGTTTGCCGAGCCGGAGCAGTTTGAAGAATATTTTTTTACTGCCTGCGGGCAGACCGCCGTTCTGTATCATGCGGAGCTTGCCGCCGCCCGGGACGCCGGTTCATCATCCTGGATGAAGCCACCAGCGCCCAGGACGCAGCCAACGCCCATGCCATCGAGAGCCGCCTGCTGCGCGACCCGGCCCTGACGGTGGTGACCATCACCCACCACATGGACCCCGCGCTGGCCGACGCCTTCGACGGTATTTTGGAGTTGTAAACAGCCAGACAGCCGCGCCCGGCAAATGCCGGACGCGGCTGTCTGGGCCTGTTGCGCTCAGGGGCGGGGCTCCCAGCCGCCGTCCCTGCCCAGCAGCTGCCGCCGCAGGCGGCAGGCGGTGGGGGTGGCGGCCAAGCCGCCCTCGGCGGTCTCTTTGAGGGCGGGGGCCATGGCGTCGCCCACCTTTTTCATGGCGGCGATGACCTCGTCCGGCGGGATCGCGCTGGGGATGCCCGCCAGCGCCAGTTCGGCGGCCACGAAAGCCCCGGCCACACCGGCGGCGTTGCGTTTGACGCAGGGCACTTCCACCAGGCCGGCCACCGGGTCGCAGACCAGGCCCAGCACGTTCTTGAGGGCGATGGCCACCGCGTCCCCCACCTGGGCCGGGGCGCCCCCGGCCAGTTCCACGATGGCGGCCGCCGCCATGGCCGCGGCGCTGCCGCACTCGGCCTGGCAGCCGCCCTGGGCCCCGGCCAGACAGGCGTTGCGGGCGATGACCATGCCCACCGCGCTGGCCGTGAACAGCGCCATGACGCAGGCATGGCGGGAGCAGCCTTTCTCCTGTTCCATCGTCAGCAGGGCCGCGGGCAGGATGCCGCAGCTGCCCGCCGTGGGCGCGGCCACGATGCGCCCCATGGCGGCGTTCAGTTCGCTGACGGCCAGCGCCCGGGTCAGCGCGCCGCCCAGCACCGGGCCGGTCAGGCTGCGCCCGGCCTCCACCGCCGCCTTCATTTTGGCGGCGCCGCCGCCCGTCAGCCCGCTGGCGCTGCGCAGGGCGGGGTCGCAGCCCTGCACGGCGCTTTCGGCCATCACGCCGTAGCGCCGGGCCATGCGGTCATAGACCTGTTCCGGGGGCAGTTCCAGTTCTTCGGCCTGCTGGGCCAGCACCAGTTCGCTCAGGGGTCGGCCGGCCGCCTCGGCGGCGGCCAGCAGCGCGGCCAGGGATGTGTAGTCCAGTTGCATGGTATTCCCTCCAGGGTGTCACAAATTTTTAAAACCGTCCCCGCCGGCGGCGGGGACGCCGCCGTGCGCGGCCGGTCCCCACTTTGCAGTTGCTTACACGGGCTGCAGCAGCGTGACGTGCAGCACCTGCGGCAAGGCGCGGACGGTCCCCGTCACCTCGGGCCCCACCGCGCCGTCCAGTTCCAGCACCATGACGGCGTTGCCGCCCCGCTTCTGGCGGTCCAGGCGGAACCCGCTGATGTTCAGCCGCCGTCCGGCCAGCGCCTCGGTCACGGCGGCGATGGCCCCCGGCTCGTCCCGGTGGACCACGATGAGGGTGGGGCTTTCGCCGGTGAGCAGCACCTCCATGCCGTCCATGCCGGTGATGCGGATGCTGCCCCCGCCCACGCTGCAGCCCTGCACTTCCAGCGTGCGGCCCCCGGCGGCCCGCAGATACAGCCGCGCCGTGTTGGGGTGGGCGTCGGGCAGGTCCACGGCGG
Source organism: Candidatus Gemmiger avistercoris (assembly GCA_019116705.1). Lineage (GTDB taxonomy): Bacteria > Bacillota > Clostridia > Oscillospirales > Ruminococcaceae > Gemmiger > Gemmiger avistercoris. The sequence continues at coordinate 65,389 of DXBF01000007.1, read as the reverse complement.
CGATGCGCACCGCCATGCCCTGCCGTGCGGCCAGGGCCAGCGCGTCCCGCAGGCGGGTGTCGTCGGGGGCGAAGCCCAGCAGGCCGCCCACCAGCGCCTTGTCAGTGCCGTGGCCCCGGCCGGTGCGCGCAAAGCTGCCGTGCAGTTCGATGCGCGCTTCCACCGGCTGGCTGCCCAGCAGCGCCCGGGCCACCGCGCCGATGCGCGCCGCCCCCGCCGTGTGGCTGCTGGAAGGGCCGATCATCACCGGGCCCACGATGTCGAAAACGTTCATACCTGCTCCCCCTGTGCGGTTTTCTGCCCTTATTGTAGGGCAGAAGGGCCGGGGCTGTCAAATATTTCCCGCGCAACGGCGGCCCGGCACGCGAAAAACCCCGGCCGCAAGGCCGGGGCCATAGATTTCTGCGTCAGGTCACGCCTGATAGACGACGCTGCCGCCCACCACGGTGGCGGCCACGTTCAGTTCCCCGTCCAGCAGGACGAAGTCGCCGTCGCAGCCCGGTTCCAGGCGGCCCTTGGCGGGCAGGCCCAGCAGGGCGGCGGGGTTTTCGGTCAGCAGCGGGATCAGCTGTTCCAGCGTGAAGCTGGTGAATTTTGTCAGGTTGCGCAGGGCGCAGTCCATGGTCAGGGTGCTGCCCGCGCGGCCGCCGCCGTTGGCCAGCTGGGCGTCGCCGTCCTTCACGACCACGTCGTTGACGCCCAGTTTGTAGTTGCCGTCGGGCAGGCCCGCGGCCTGGATGCTGTCGGTGATGGCCACCACCCGGTCCAGCCCCTTGCAGCGCAGCAGCATTTCCACCGTGCCGGGGTGCAGGTGGCGGCCGTCGCAGATGGCCTCGCAGTAGACGTCGGGGCTGGCCAGCACCGCGCCCATGATGGCCGGTTCGTGCTGGTGGAACAGCCGCATGCCGTTGAAGGTGTGGGTGCAGGCCCGCGCGCCGTCGGCGATGGCCTGACGGGCGGTGGCGTAGTCCGCCCCCGAATGGCCGATGGCGATGGGGATCTCGTCATGCAGCGCGCGGATGAGTTCCGGCACGCCCTCCACCTCGGGGGCCACGGTGATGTAGCGGATGCGCCCCCCGGCCTGCTGCTGGCAGCGGCGCACCCACCCGGCGTCGCCTTTGCGCAGCAGGGATTCCGGCATGGCCCCCTTGTACTGGGGCGAGAGGAAGGGCCCTTCCAGATGGATGCCCAGCACCGCCGCGCCGCCGGTGGGGCCTTCGTCCATGGCGCGGGTGATGTTGCCGATGGCCCGGGCGGTCTGCTCCTCGGTGTCGGTGAGGATGCTGGTCAAAAAGCCGGTGGTGCCGTGGCGGGCGTTGAAGGCCGCCCAGCGGCGCACATCCTCCGGCGTGGCGGCGTTGGCGTCCACATGGTCGGCGCCGTGGGTGTGCACGTCCAGGAAGCCGGGCACGCAGCGCCTGCCCCCGGCGTCCAGCACCGGGGCTTCGGCGGTCAGGCCCGGTCCCACCGCCTCGATGCGGCCGTCCCGGATCAGAAGATCCGCGGGGGCAAAATGATGGTCACGGTACACCTGTGCGTTTTTCAACAAAAGATCCACAGCGATCCCTCCCTGTTGTGTGGGTGGCGGCGGGCCATGCGGCCCCGTATACACACCAGTGTACACCGCCGTTTTTCTGCTGTCAACCCGCAAAACCGCCAAAAACCGGGCGCGGGTTTTGGTGGGTTTGGCGAAGGGCGGGCCGGAACAGCCCAGGCGCCCCCGCCGGGGGCGCCTGGGCGCGGGTCAATCGGCGGCGCGCAGGCGCTCGACCACGGTCTGGCGGGCGGCGGCGCGGTAGCTGGCCAGCGGCACCACACAGCCCAGCAGCAGGAACACCGGCAGCAGCGCCAGCAGGGGCGCGGCCGTGAAACGGTAGGTGAAGAACCAGAACAGTTTTTCCACCGCGGGACCGGCCAGCGGCCCGGCGGCGGCGCTGACGGCCAGGGCCAGCAGCAGGGCCAGCAGCGTGTAGCCCAGCCCCTCAAAGATCAGCATGGTCTTGAGCTGGCGGCCCGTCATGCCCACGGCCTGCAGGACCGCGAACTCCCGCCGGCGGGTGATGATGCCGGTGAGGATGGCGTTGAGGAAGTTGAGCACCCCCACCAGCCCGATGACGAAGGCCAGGGCGCAGCCCACCACCGTGAACATGCCCCGCAGGCCCTCGAACTCGGCGGCATAGCCCTGCTTGCTCTCATAGTCCAGCGTGGGGTCGATGCTGCCCGTGTATTCTTGCAGGTAGTCCTCCATGGCGGCGTTGCTTTCGGCCGTGGTGTTGAAGGCATAGCACATGGTGGCGGCGGTGCCGGTATCCTGCACGAAGCGGTCGCCGTTCAGCAGGAACTGGTCCCCGCCGACGTAGCGGAAAGACAGCGTGGAGGGCACCGTCACGGCGGCGCAGACCGTGTAGGTCACGTCCCGGTACTCGGTGGCGCGCATCGAGTAGGGCCGCCCGGAGGCTTCCACCAGGGCCCAGTCGGCGTCGTCGGGGATGGTCTCGCCGGTGTCGGTGTAATAAGCCTCGGTAGCCTGTACATAGCGCAGGGTGACGGTATCGCCCACCTGGGCCCAGGCGCTGCCGGGCTGCACGTTGTCGTAATCGTCGGTGGTGTATACCGCCGCGATGGCGTTCTGCGCCGGGTCGGCCAGCGGGGCCAGGTCGCCGTCGATCACCGTCAGCCGGGACCGGGGGAAATCCTCCATGCCGTACAGTTCAATGGGGGTGTAGAGCTTGCCGTCGTCGCTGCGCGGCCTGGTGGCGATCTGTTCCTCCAGCAGTTCCAGCTGGCCGTTGGCGGCGTAGGCGTCGGTCCAGGCCTCGCGGCACCAGCTTTCGTCCACGGCGTCCCAGATGGTGGTGACGGAGCCGTAGACCCGGCCGCCCTCGGTGACGGTGCCCCGGGCCTGCACGCCGGCGACGGCCTGCTCGGGCAGGATGTTTTCCGCAAAGCGGTAGTTGGACTGGAAGTAGTCCCCCGAGGCCAGGACGAAGTCGGCGGCGGCCCGGTCCCGCAGGTATTTTTCCATATCGAAGCCGGAAGTGAAGGTCCAGGTCAGTTCCAGCAGCACCACGGCCAGCGCCAGGCTGAGGACGGTGACGGCGGTGCGGCCCCGGCTGCGGCCCAGGTTGGCCCAGGCCATGGCGGGCAGGAAGCCTTTGCCCCCGGCGGCACGGCGCTTTTGGGCGTGCAGGCGGCGGGGCGAGGCCTCGGTATAGCGCAGGGCTTCCACCGGGGAGACCCGCCCGGCCAGCCGCACCGGCCGCGCGCAGGAGAGCAGCACCGTGAACAGCGAGAAGGCCGCCGCCGCGGCGAAGGCCCGCGGCTCGAAGCGCACCAGCACCCGGAGGTCGGGGTTGACGGCCCCCACGCAGAAGGGCAGCAGCAGGTTGCCTGCGGCGTAGCCCAGCACCAGTCCCAGCGGGATGCCCGCCAGCGAGAGCCATAGCGCCTGATACAGCAGGATGCGCCGCAGCTGCCGGGCCGTGGTGCCGATGGTCTTGAGCAGGCCGTAGAAGCGGATGTCGTTGGCGACCGAGATCTGGAACACATTATAGATGATCAGATAGCCGGTGATGAGGATCAGCACCAGCACGGCCGCCAGGATGACCACGGTCTGGATATCGCCGCTCCCGGCCATCTGCGCGCCGGTGTAGCCCCAGTTGACGCCGCTGTCCACATAGCCGCCGGCGGCGGGGTCGGTGGTCTGCATGCCGTGGCGTTCCAGCAAAGCGTCCAGGTCGTCCGCGATGTGGGCGGAGCTCCGGAACATCACGCCCAGGGTCCATTTGCCGGTGGGCGTGGCCGGGTCCCCGTTGGACAGGGCCGCGATCTCCTCAGCGGCGGAGCGGGGCACCAGCACCTGGCTGGCGGTGCTGACGGGGTCGTGCTCCCACCAGCCGCTGAGGGTGAAGGTACGGCTGACGCGGGTGGGCTGGCCGGTCTCGCTGTCGATAGAAAAGTCCAGCGTGAACTGCGCGCCGATCCGGGCTTCCACGCCCAGCAGATCCAGCACCAGTTTGTCGCAGGCGGCTTCGTCGGTGCCCTCGGCGGGCAGGGCGCCGGTGGCGGGGGTGCAGAAATAGTGGGGCGCTTCCTCCGGCTCCATGTAGCTGACCTCCACGTGGGTCTTGTTGAAAGGCGGGTCGGTGGGGTAGCCGAGGAAGAGCCGCGCCCCGGCGTGGGCGAGGGCGGGGTCGCCGCGCAGTTCCTCGACCTGTTCCCAGGTGATGTTTTTGACCGAGGCGTGGACATCGCCCCCGGCGATGCGGAAGTTGTACTGTTCGGTACTGGCGCTGAGCGCCGCGGCGATGGTGAACAGCGAAGTAAACAGGATACTGGTCAGCGCGATGGCCAGCACCGCCACGATATTGCGGGTGCGGGCGGCGGCCAGGGCCTTGCGGCTCAGGCGGCGGATGCAGCCGCGGTTGGCGACGTTCATCATGGCAGGGCCCCCTTTCAGCGCGTGACGATGCGCCCGTCCTCGATGCGGACGATGCGGTCGGCCAGCTGGGCGATTTCCTCGTTATGGGTGATCATGACCATGGTCTGGCGGAAGGTGCGGCTCATGGTCTTCATCAGGCTCAGCACGTCCTGGCTGGTGGCGGAGTCCAGGTTGCCGGTGGGTTCATCGGCCAGCAGGATGGCGGGTTTGGTGGCCAGCGCCCGGGCGATGGCCACCCGCTGCTGCTGCCCGCCGGAAAGCTGCCCCGGCAGGCTGGAAAGTTTTTCTTCCAGGCCCAGGGCATGGATGATGCCCTGGATATGGCCCCGGTCCACCCGGCCGCCGTCCAGCTGGATGGGCAGCACGATATTATCATACACCGAGAGCACCGGCACCAGATTGTAGGCCTGGAACACGAAGCCGATCTTGCGGCGGCGGAAGATGGTGAGGGCTTCGTCTTTCAGCGAAAAGATGTTTTTGCCCTCCACCGTGACGGTGCCGGAGGTGGGGCGGTCCAGCCCGCCCAGCATATGCAGCAGCGTGCTTTTGCCGCTGCCGGAGGTGCCCACGATGGCGACGAATTCGCCTTCCTCCACCGACAGGTCGACGCCGTCCAGCGCCTTGACCAGCGTATCTCCGCTGCCGTAGTATTTTTTCAGGGCCTGGGTCTGCAAGATGGTCATGCTATCGCTCCTTTTCTTGGTTTACTTACTTTCTTGTAAGAATGTAAGCAAAGAACTTTTAGCCAAAATCGCGCATACGCGCGATTTTTATTAGAGTTTCTTTGCTTCTTTCTTTGCAAAGAAAGAAGAAAAAACAGGTATCATAAAGAGGCCGTTCCCTCTTTACGATACCCATGATACACCATCAATCTTGCGGCACTCTCTCCAGAAAGTGACAGTTTGGAAAGATTTGAAAGTTTAGAAAAAGCGGAAGATTCAAAAAACGTCGCCGGCGGCGGACATGCGCCGACGACGGCGACACCAACAGGGAAATTTACCCCAAAATTGTGTGCGAGGCCTATCGGGCCGAGTGCGCGGTTTTGGGGTAAATTTTGTCGAAGGGGAATCCAAAGGGCTGCGGAGCCGCGCGCCGCCTGCGGCGGGTGCAGCAAGGCGGAGCAGGGGCAGCGGTCGCAGAACGCAAGCGCCGCTCCAAGGCGCGCCGCGCGATGCGGGCACCGCAACCCGTCAAACATGAGCCTCAGGCACCGCCGTGCGCGACTGTTGCCCCCTTTGCGGACGAGCGCCGCGGCAAATACAGCGAAAACACGCTGCCCTGCCCCGGCGCGCTGCGCACCCGGATGTACCCGCCCTGCCCCGCGGCGATCTGACGGGCCAGGTACAGCCCGATGCCCAGCCCCTCGACGCCCCGGGCGGCGCTGCCCCGGGCGAACCGGCCAAAGATGGCCCCCTGCTCGCTTTCCGGGATGCCGGGGCCGGTGTCGGCCACGTCCACCCGGCAGAAACTCTCGGCCAGGGCGGCGGACAGCGTCACCCGCCCGCCGGACGGCGTGTATTTCACGGCGTTGTCCACCAGATTGTCGAGGGCTTCGGCGGTCCAGCGGGCGTCGAAACAGGCGGCGGCCCCGCAGGGCTGCACGGCCAGCGCCACGCCTTTCTGCAGGGCGGCGGCCCCGGCCTGCGCCGCCGCCTGTTCCAGCAGCGGGTCCACCGGGCCTTCCGCGGGGGCCAGCTGCAAAAGGCCCGTTTCCAGCCGGGAGGCGCGGAGCAGGTTTTCCAGCAGAAAATGCAGCTTGCCGGCCTGGGCCTGCAGCGGGGCCAACCGGGCGCGCTGGGCTTCGGTAAGGCCGCTTTCCTCCAGCAGCGAGGCATAGAGCAGCACGTTGGCCATCGGCGTGCGCGCCTGGTGGGAAATGTCCGAGATCAGGCTCTGCACGGCGGCCTGTTCTTCGGCCAGGGCGCGGTTGGCGGCGGCGCTGCCGTGCAGCACCCGGGCCATGCGGCTTTCCAGGGAGGAGAGCGCGCTCTCGTCGTAGTCCTCCTCCACAAAGCCGCCGTCGATGGCGCTGGCCAGCATGGCGTCCAGGCGGCGCAGCGTGCGCCGGGCCTGCCAGAACAGCCAGCCGCCCGCGCCCAGCGCCGCCAGCCCCAGCAGGCAGAGCGCCGCGGGGATCACAGCCCGTCCTCCCCGGTCTGCCAGACATAGCCCACGCCGTAGACCGTGCGCACCGGCAGCCCCGCCAGCTTGCTCCGCAGCCGCCCCATGGCGACCGAGAGGGCGTTTTCCTCCACAAATTCGCCGCCGTCCCACACGGCGTCCAGCAGCTGCGCGCGGGTGAGCACCCGGCCCCGGTTTTCCACCAGAAGCCGCAGCAGCCGCTGCTCGGTGCGGGACAGTTCCACCGCCTGCCCGTCCCGCCGGAACTCCGGGCGGGAAAAGTCAAAAAAGAACGGTCCCTGCCGGAACACCGGCTGCGGGGCGGCGCGCCGCTGCAGCAGGTTCTTCACCCGCGCCCGCAGCACCGCCAGCGAGAACGGCTTGGTCACATAATCGTCGGCGCCCAGTTCCAGCCCGCGCACCTGGTCCAGTTCCAGGTCGTTGGCCGTCAGGATCAGCACCGGCAGCGCCCCGGCGCGCCGCACCGCCCGCAGCAGGTCCAGCCCGCTGCCGTCGGGCAGGTTCAGGTCCAGGATCATCAGCCCCCAGCCCCCTGCCGCCAAAGCCTGCCGCGCCGCCGCCAGCGTGGGCGCCACCGTGCAGTCGTACCGTTCCAGCGTCAGCCGCAGCCCTTCGCCCAGGGCCGCGTCGTCCTCCACGATCAGGATGCGTTCCGCCATTCGCGTCGTCCCCCCTTGTATATCCGGCCCCATGATACCACAGCCGCCCCCCTTTTGCAATTGCGGTTCCCCTGCGCGCGCAAATGTGCTATGATAAGGCTGTATTCCACAAAAAAGGAGCCTGTCCCATGAACAAGACCGACCCCCGTTACGGCATGTACCTGGCGATCCTGCGCGAAGAACTGCTGCTGGCCATGGGCTGCACCGAACCGGCGGCCGTGGCCTGCGCCGCAGCCGCAGCCCGCAGCGTGCTGCCCCCGGACGCCGCCCTGCAAAGCTGCGAACTGCATGTGAGCGGCAACATCATCAAAAACGTGAAAAGCGTCGTGGTGCCCAACACCGGCGGGGCCCGCGGGCTGGAGACCGCCGCAGCCGCCGGGCTGGCCGGCGGGGACGCCCGCGCCGGGCTGCAGGTCATCGCCCGGCTGGACGACGCAGGCCGGGCGCGGATGCGCGCGCTGCTGCAAGACTGCCGCTTCACGGTCTGCCCCGCAGGCGGCGACAAGGTCTTTTATATTGAAGTGCGGCTGGATTCCGACCGGGGCACGGCCCGGGCCGTGATCGAGGACTTCCACACCAACCTGACGGTGCTGGAACGGGACGGCGCGCCCCGGCCCCTGCCCGGCGCCGCCGCGCCCCACCCCCAGGCCGCCGCCCAGACCGACCGCACCGCCATGACGGTGGAGGACATCCTGGACTTTGCCGCCGGGGCCGACCTGGACGACGTGCGCGAACTGCTGCAGCGGCAGATCGACTGCAATATGGCCATCGCCGAAGAAGGGCTGCGCCGCCCCTGGGGCGCCCAGGTGGGGCGCACGCTGCTTAAGTCTGCCCCCGGCGACCTGTACACCCGCGCCGCCGCCGCGGCCGCCGCGGGCAGCGACGCCCGCATGGGCGGCTGCGAACTGCCGGTGGCCATCGTTTCGGGCAGCGGCAACCAGGGGCTGACCGCCTCGGTGCCGGTGATCGTCTACGCGCGGGAAAAGGGCCTGCCCCACGACGCGTTGCTGCGCGCGCTGCTGGTGTCCGACCTGATCACCATCCACCAGAAAACCGGCATCGGCCGCCTGTCCGCCTTCTGCGGGGCCACCAGCGCCGGGGTGGGGGCCGCCTGCGGCATCGCCTGGCTGGACGGCGGCGGCTATGAGGTCATCGCCCATACCATCGTCAACGCGCTGGCGATCCTCTCCGGCATGGTGTGCGACGGGGCCAAGGCTTCCTGCGCGGCCAAGATCGCCACCGCCGTGAACAACGGCCTGCTGGGCTACCGGCTGTTCCAGCAGGGGCTGCAGTTCTACGGCGGGGACGGCATCGTCACCAAAGGGGTCGAAAACACCATCGCCAACGTCGGCCGCCTGGCCCGGGAGGGCATGCGCGGCACCGACTGCGAGATCCTGGACATCATGGTGGGCCGGTAAGGGCTTTTAGCGCCTGCCGGCGGCGGAGGGCGGCGGTTTTCCGGCATTTCCCGGTTGACAAACGCCCTCCAAACGCGTAGACTTACAGAAAAGGATGTAAGTTCTTACAGCGCGCCCACGGCGCCCCTACGCCCGGCCTGCTGCGAATGGAGCGGACCATGAATATCTACGACATTGCCCGGGAGGCCGGCGTTTCCATCGCCACGGTGTCCCGGGTTCTGAACCACAAAAACACCGTCAGCCCCGCCACCCGCGCCCGGGTGGAGCAGGTGCTGGCCCAGCACAGCTACACCCCCAGCGCCATCGCCCGGGGGCTGGTGAGCAAGTCCATGCGCACCGTGGCGATCCTGACGGTGGACATTCGCTTCCCCCACTACGCCAACACCGCCTACACCATTGAGCGGGAGTTCAGCCACCGCGGTTACGACGTGCTGCTGTGCAACACCGGCGGCGACCGGGATACCGTGCTGCGCTACCTGCGCGCCGTACTGAAAAAGCAGGTGGACGGCATCGTGCTGGTGGGCTCGGTCTTTAACGAGATCTGCCATGGGGAGGAGATGCGCAGCCTGCTCTGCCGCGTGCCCATCGTGCTGGCCAACGGCAAACTGGACCTGCCGGGCGCCAGTTCGGTGCTGGTGGACGACCGGGCCGGGGTGGCGCTGGCCGTGGACCATCTGGTCAGCCGCGGGCGGCGGCATCTGTTCTACATCCAGGACAAGTACACGACCAGCGCCGAGGACAAGTGCGCGGGTTTTTTGCAGGCGATGGAGCGCGCCGGCCTGGACCCCGCGGGCCGGGTGGTGCGCACCCATGACACGCTGGAGGACGGCATGCAGGCCGCGCGGGACATCCTGGCCGGGGACCTGCCCTGCGACGCCATCGTCTGCGGCGAGGACCTGACCGCGGCGGGCGCGCTGAAAGCCCTGCTGCGGGACGGGGTCGCCGTGCCGGGGCAGGTGGCGGTGACAGGGTACAACAACTCGGCCTACGCCTACCTGTGCGAGCCCGTCCTGACCACCGTGGACAACAAGGGCGAACAGGCGGCCCAGCTGTGCGTACAGCTGCTGGGGAGCTGCATCGAAAAAGGCGGTTCCGCCGCCACCGTGACCATCCAGCCCGAACTGGTGGCCGGGAAAACCAGCTGAAACGGCCGGCAGCGCGCCGCGCCGTCTTTGTTTCTGCACGCCGCCGGGGCCGCTGCGCCCGCCGCGGCGTCTTTTTTCGCGCATTTTTGTAAGCCCTTACAATAAATGTGCGGCAATCTGCTGAAAAACCAGCCGCCCTCTTTGTGAAAACAGCCGAATTTCCGCCAATTTGCGGGAAACCGTTGACTTTTCCGGCGGGCTTGTTATAATCAAATTATAGAAAGCGCTTACAAATCGCGGGATGGCCCGCCTCTGCCGTCCGCGGTCTGGCGGCGCGCCGCGACCCACTGCAATGTAAAGGAGTTGTCAACGATGAAACGTGTCCCCTATGAAACCATGGTAGCCGAATTTGCCCGCGTGCTGGAGAAGAAGGGCTTCACCCCCTCCGACGCCCGCGACGCCGCCATCATTTTTGCCCAGAACAGCCTGGCCGGCGTGTTCAGCCACGGCCTGAACCGCTTCCCCCGTGTGGTCAGCTACCTGGAAAAAGGCGAGATCGACCCGAACGCCCGCGCCACCTGCGAGATGAGCTTCGGCTCCCTCGAGCGCTGGGACGGCCACCGCGGCTTCGGCCCGCTGAACGCCAAGCGCGCCATGGACCGCGCCTGTGAGCTGGCCAAGCAGAACGGCGTGGGCGTGGTGGCCCTGGGCAACAACAACCACTGGATGCGCGGCGGCACCTACGGCTGGCTGGCCGCCGACCAGGGCTGCATCGGCATCTGCTGGTCCAACACCATGCCCAACATGCCCGCCTGGGGCGGCAAGGACCGCAAGATCGGCAACAACCCGCTGATCATGGCCGTGCCCCGCACCAACGGCGAACACGCCATGATCGACTGCGCCGTGAGCCAGTTCAGCTACGGCAAGATCGAGGACTGCCGCCTGCGCGGCGTGCAGCTGCCGGTGCCCGGCGGCTACAACGAGAAGGGCGAACTGACCACCGACCCTGCCGAGATCGAAAAGACCTGGCGCGTGCTGCCCATGGGCTACTGGAAGGGCAGCGGCCTGTCCATCGCGCTGGACCTGATCGCCACCGTGCTGACCAACGGCAACTCGGTGCAGAAGATCGGCACCTTCGGCGATGAAGTGGGCCTGACCCAGATCATGATCGCCATCGACCCCAACCGTTTCAACACCCCCGAGCAGACCGACGCCATCGTGGACGCCATCCTGGCCGACGTGAAGAGCAGCGAGCCCGCCACCGAGGGCGGCGAAGTGCTCTACCCGGGCGAGCCCGAACTGAAGAACATCCGCGAGAACAAGGAACTGGGCGTGCCGGTCATCGAGGAAGTCTGGCAGTCCGTGCTGGAGATGTAAGATGCTGCAGGGCGCGCTGTTCGACATGGACGGCCTGATGTTCGACACCGAACGCATCGGCCGCGACGGCTGGCTGGCCGCGGCGCGGCAGCTGGGCATCGCCATCCCCGGGACGGTCATCGCCGCCATGCGGGGCACCGGCACCGACGCCTGCAGGGCGCTGTTCAACGCCGCCATCCCCGGGGCGCACTACGACGAAGCGCACGCGCTGCGCCTGCGCTATGCGGACGAGGTCATCCGCCGGGAAGGGCTGCCCGTCAAGCCGGGCCTGTACGAACTGCTGGACTGGCTGGGCGCGCAGGGCATCCCCGCCGTGCTGGCCACCTCCACCCGGCGGGAGACCGCCCTTGCCTACCTGGAGGCAGCCGGGGTGGCGGACCGCTTTGCGGCCGCCGTGTTCGGCCCCGAAGTGCGCCGCCCCAAACCCGCGCCCGACGTGTTCCTGGCCGCTGCGGCGGCCATCGGGGCCGCCCCCGCCGCCTGCGTGGTGCTGGAGGACAGCCCCAACGGCCTGAAGGCCGCCCGGGCCGCCGGCTGCAAAGCCGTCGTGGTGCCGGACTTGACCCCCGCCCCGCCCCGGGCGGAAGGGTTGTGGGACGCCTGCGTGCCCACCCTGCGCGACGCCGTGCCGGTGCTGGCGCAATGGCACGCCGCCGCCCGCTGAATTTCGCTTTCCCTGACCGGCGGTTCTCCCCGCCGGTTTCGGATTCCCTTTACAAATGCAGTCTGCCCCCGGGACCGGGCGGCAGGACAGAAAAGGCCGCTGCCGGAAGCAGCGGCCTTTTCTGCGTCCGGCAGGCGCGCAGACGTTGCGTTCCGCCGTCAAATCTGCTATGATAAAACTTAGACAAAGATCTCTCCCGCGGTTCCGGGCGGCAGGACGGCGAGGGGGAGCCATTTGCCGTTTCCGGGGCGGTCCCGCTTACAGAACAGGCGCGCCTGTGTCCCAGGCGCGGGAGAGGAAGGATCTTTATCATTATGGAATCTATTTTGTATCTCTGCGTCAGTTTCTTTGCCTCCATCGCCGGGGCCATCTGCGGCATCGGCGGCGGCGTCATCATCAAGCCGGTGCTGGACATGCTGGGCCTGGCCGCCGTGGCCACCATCAGCTTTTTGTCCGGCTGCACGGTGCTGTCCATGAGCTGCTACACCGTGGGGCGCAGCATCCTTGCCAAAGACACCAGCGTGGACTTCCGCACCGCCACCCCGCTGGCCCTGGGCGCCGCCATCGGCGGCGTGGTGGGCAAGCAGATGTTTGAGGGCATCGCGGGCCTGTTCCCCAACCCGGACACCGTGGGCGCCGTGCAGTCCATCTGCCTGGCCATCATCACCATCGGCACCTTCGTCTACACCCTGTTCAAAGCCCGCATCCACGGCCTGCACATCCAGAACCCGGTGTTCTGCGTCGTCATCGGCCTGCTGCTGGGCATCATGTCCAGCTTCCTGGGCATCGGCGGCGGGCCCATCAACCTGGTGGTGCTTTTCTTCTTCTTCAGCATGGACACCAAGACCGCGGCCCAGAACAGCCTGTACATCATCCTCTTCAGCCAGATCGCCAGCCTGCTGACCACCCTGATCACCGGCAGCGTGCCGGAGTTCACGGTGCCCGTGCTGCTGCTGATGGTGGCGGGCGGCATCGGCGGCGGCATCGCAGGGCGCGCCATCAACAAACACATCGACAGCCGCGCCGTGGACAAGCTGTTCCTGGTGCTGATGGGCGTCATCATCCTCATCAGCTTCTACAACACCTGGCGCTACCTGTCCCTGTGACGGGGGCCGGAAGGAGAGCCCTATGAAAACGAAATTCGGGATCATCGGCTGCGGCTTCCCGGGGCGCATCGTGGCCCAGGCGTGGAAAGACGGCCTGCTGCCGGACTAGGAACTGGCCGGCGCGCTGGGCGGCAGCCCCGCATCCGCCGGGGAACTGGCCGCCGCCATGGGCTGCCGCGCCTGCACCGGGCTGGACGAACTGCTGGCGCTGGGCCCCGCCTACCTGGTGGAAGCCGCCTCGGTACAGGCGGTGCGGGACTACGCCTGCCCGGCGCTGCAGCGCGGCGTGAACCTGGTGCTGCTTTCGATCGGCGCTTTCGCCGACGCCTCTTTTTATGACCGCGTGCAGCAGGCTGCGCGGGAGGGCGGCGCGCGCGTGCACCTGGCCAGCGGGGCCATCGGCGGCTTTGACGTGCTGCAGACCGTGACGCTGATGGCGCAGGCCCTGCGTCTGGCCGAAACGGCGGGCATCGAGACCGATACCGGCGCCGAAGGGTTCCGCGGCACGCCGGTGTGGTCGGAGCGCCTGCTGGAAGGCAGCGAAAAGACGACGGTCTTTGCCGGCAACGCGCGGGAGGCCATCGAGGTGTTCCCGCGGCGGGTCAATGTGGCGGTCGCCGCCGCCCTGGCCACCGCCGGCCCCGAAGCCACCGGCGTGACCCTGCACGCGGTTCCCGGCTGGCGCGGCGACGACCACCGCATCACCGCCGAGGCCGGCGGCGTCCGGGCGGTGGTGGACGTCTGCTCGGACACCAGCGCCATCGCCGGATGGAGCGCCGTCGCGCTGCTGCGCAACTTGGCTTCCCCGATCCAGTTTTTCTAAGCGACACGAAACATAGCCAACCCCGGGCCGGAGCGTTGCTCCGGCCCGGGGCCGTTCGGTCACAGGGAGTGCGGGCGGGGATTCAGGCGGCGGCTTCCAGCAGCTTCTGGTTGATGCGCGTCTGTACTTCAATATAGTAAAGGGTCTCTTCCGTGGTCATTTCTTCACTGTCCCAGGCTTCAAAGTCCTCCATCATGTCGGCGTACCGGCTCATGTAGTCGGCGTAATCCGCCAGCAGCGTCAGGTCGCTGCCGTCCGAAGCACTGTACTTTTCCATAAAGGCGCAGTATTCGTCCATGAACGCTTCATAGCTGTCCATGGCCTGTTGGAATTCCGGGCGGATGCCCGTGGCCGCAGTGCTGTCTGCCGCGGCGCCGTCCGAGGCCGCGGGGGTGGGCGTCGGTTCGGCCTGTGTCTGAGAGACCGCCTGTGCAGGGGCAGATGACGGCTCCGCTCCCCGGGAAACCTCGCTCTTGAGTTTTTCCACGTCTTCGCGGAAGTCATCGATCTCTTCCTGCACTTTTTCCTCGTCATCTCCCCACAATTCGCTCTTCACATCGCTCCAAAAGCCGTAAATATCGGATCTGCAATCCGACCATACATCATAAATGTCCGACCTTGTATCAGACCACCATTCATATTCCTGTGTGCGCGTGTCAGACCATTCTGCATAGGGTTCTTCCTCATAGGCGTCTTCCAGTACGCCGCCGTAAAAATCGTCGTACAGGTCCTCCATAAAACCGCTGTATGTTTCGTCGTAAATTTCCTCCCCGGCATCGTCATACAAACAGTCATACAGACCGTCCAGCGCGCCGTACTTTTCTTCAGAGGAAGCGTCCGCCCCAACGACGGCTTCCGCATAGGCGATGCTGTATTCGCACATACGGATGCACAGCGCTTCCGTGTCCGTGAACACCTTATCGTAAAATGCTTTTACCCGGTCTGCATTTTCCCGGTACTGGTCGTATGTCGTGATGTCCGCCACAAGGCTTTCGTACTCTGCATTCATTGCTGCGATGCTGTTTTCCACATCCTGTTCAATCGTGGTTTCCAGCGTCTCCACAGAAGCCGGTTCTCCCGTATCTGCCGCAGAAGATGCCGTATCCTCTGACGCAGGGGCAGAAGAAGGTGCAGACGACGATGTTTCCTCCGTTGCTTCGGGGGTCCCGTCGTTTCCTCCACACCCCGCCAACGCGGCTGCCATTGCCAGCGCCGTGATTCCTGCCATAACTTTTTTCATTTGATTTTCCTCCTTGTCTGATTGAAAACGTGTACTTTTTTGTAAGTGGGGAAACAGGGCTTTCCGCGGGGCGGAAAATTCTGATTTTTGCGGGGGACGTATAGCTTTTTCCGTATGGGTGTGCTATACTTTTCCCATATTGATTCACCGGGCCTGTTACAGGAAAGTACACCTTTCTGTAACAGGCCCGGTCACAATAACAGGGTCTTTTCGTAAAGTTCGGCCCGGTAGCGGAAGGTCGCCAGCGGCATGCCGCAGGCGGCGGCCGCCGCTGTGCCGGTGATCTGGCCGGTTTTCCAGCAGAGATAGACCGCCGTGAAATTTTCCGGCAGCGGCCTGGGTGGCCGCCCGAACCGGACGCCCCGGGCCTTGGCCGCGGCGATGCCTTCGGCCTGGCGCTGGCGGATGTTGGCGCGCTCGTTCTCCGCCACAAAGGACAGCACCTGCAGCACCACATCGGCCAGGAAGGTCCCCATCAGGTCCTTGCCGCGGCGGGTGTCCAGCAGCGGCATATCCAGCACCGCGATGTCCACCTGCTTTTCCCGGGTGAGGAGCCGCCACTGTTCCAGGATCTCTCGATAATTGCGCCCCAGGCGGTCGATGCTCTTGATGTAGAGCAGATCGTTGGGCCGCAGCCTGCGCAGCAGTTTGCGGTACTGGGGCCGGTCGAAATCCTTGCCCGAACGCTTGTCTATGTAGATGTTCTTTTCCGGCACCGGCACTTCCCCCAGGGCGATGCGCTGCCGGTCCTCGTTCTGGTCCTTACAGCTGACGCGGATATAGCCGTAGATCGTTTTTGCGATAGCTCTTTCCTCCTTTCTTTCACCGGGTCCTTTTCTATCGTACCGCAACGCGCCGCCCTGCTCCAGGTGTTTCCCCGGCCGGACGGCGCGTTTTTGGTTTTCCGTTTTGTTTCGGCCCGGCCCGCGCCCGCCGGAAAACCTGAAAACAGCCCCGCCGGGCCGGAGACATCGCTTCTCCGGCCCGGCGGGGCCTTGTTTTCCCCTGACAGGGGATGCAAATTTCGCGCGTTCCCTCAAACCTTGCGGCCCAGGGTGGTGTTGTCCTTCGTGCGGCAGCGCAGGGCCGGGATG
The DNA here is from genome assembly GCA_019116705.1 of Candidatus Gemmiger avistercoris. Lineage (GTDB taxonomy): Bacteria > Bacillota > Clostridia > Oscillospirales > Ruminococcaceae > Gemmiger > Gemmiger avistercoris. The sequence goes on along the minus strand of DXBF01000007.1, from coordinate 49,340 downwards.
GGGTGCTCCGCCGTCTCGAAACGGTAGTCCCGGCCGTTTTCGGCGATGGCGTCCTGGATCACCCGGTGGCTGGCTACCCCGGACGCCGGGCCGTTGACCAGTTCCTGGTAGCGGAAAAAGTCCGCGTTGGGGTCCAGGTCGGCCACCGGGGCGTAGCCCTCGCCCTGGGCGGTCAGGGTCACGGTGTCCGCCAGCACGCCGCGGATATACTCGATGTTGGGCCCCAGCGCCAGCACGTCGGGGAAGGTGCCGTCGGGGATCACCTGCTGCCACTGCTTGCCCTCGTACTTTTCCAGCAGCCGGGCCGCGTGGTGCAGGTGGGCGATCTCCTGTTCCAGATGCAGCTCCCAGATCTTTTTGGCTGCGGGGCAGGTCTCGGTCTCAAAGGCGCTGTAGTACAGGTAGCACTCGGTGTATTCGTGCATCAGCAGGTTTTCCAGCCAGCTGCACTTCACATCCAGCAGGCTGCCGTAGTGGGTCACATGCTGCTCTTCCACCATGCCGATCTCGGTGTACAGCCTGCGGCCCCGGTCGGTGGGGTAGAAATTGCCCAGGTTCATATAATAGTTCATGGTCTGCTGCTCGGCCGCCGTGATGATGTTCACATGCAGCTTGGTCACCAGCGCCGCCTTTTTGCCCCGGATCGGCACCTTGACCGAGTCCGCAGGCCAGCGGTGGTGGGCGATGGTGGGCCGGGCGGGCATGATCTCGGTGTAGCGGCCCACCAGGTCCTCGGCGTGGACGCCCTCGTCCATCTCCAGCAGGTCGGCATAGCGGTACAGGTGGTCGAAGTCCTCCAGCAGCGCAAAATCCAGCGCCTGCTTCACATACCCGTCGGGTTCGCACTGGGCCATGCAGGCGGTCAGGTCCACAGCCAGCTGCTCGTACCCGATGGTGTGTTCCAGCACCGTCTCGTCCAGGGGCTTCAGGGCGGCGATCTGTTTTTGCTGCTGCTGTTCCTGCCGCCGCAGCAGGGCCAGTTCCCGGCGCAGGTCGTTGTCCGGGCAGTGGCGGTGGAACTGGTGGCTGAACCAGACGGCCTCGAACTCGGCGCCGTTCAGCAAAATCGCCCGCACTCGGGTGTAGGGGTCGGTCTCCCGCTTGTGGTAAGGTTTGGCGGCCAGGTCCTTCCAGTTCATGAAGCCCGCCTCCAGCGGCCGGGGCTTCTGTTCAAAAGGGTTCATCGGCATGGGTTCCCTCCTTGCATCCCACAGAAAACGCCGGGGCGCGGTCACAGATGTCCCGGTCAGGGAATAGTATGGCCCGCCAACGCCGGAAAAAACCGCGAAACGCAAAAACCGCACAAAAACGCCCGGCACAGACGGGAAACGTCTGTGCCGGGCGCTTTCTCGGTCAGCCGGTACGGAATATCGTAAAAAGAGAAATACGGAAAAACGTCAGCCGCTGATCCAGCCTCCGTCCACCACCAGCGCCATCGCCGGATGGAGCGCCGTCGCGCTGCTGCGCAACTTGGCCTCCCCGATCCAGTTTTTCTGAGACCGCGGCCTTTTTGTGCCGTTTTGGCCCGCATCTGCCGGATCTTGCCGAAACTGCAGCGCGCCCCGGAGGGTTCCCTCCGGGGCGCGCGTTCTGTGTATCCTTCCAGGGGCCGCGGATGCTGCGCGGCGGTCAGCGGGCTTCGGTGCCCCAGGCTTCGATCTGGCTCAGGGCCGGGAAGGGGCTGGGGTCATCGGCCTTTTTCAGTTCGCAGAGCACCAGGCCGGTGACGGTGCGCGGGGCGATGGCGAAGGCCTGGGGTTCGCCGCTTTTTTGCAGGGGCAGCACCTCGCGGCTGCCGTCGCTGAAGCAGACGGTGGCGGCGGTCCACCAGCTGTCGTGGGGGAAGTCCGCCCGCAGGGTCAGGCGCAGTTCGTCCACCGTGACCGGGCGGCCGAAGGAAAGCGTCAGCGCCGCCTCGGGGTCCCGGTTGATGCCCCAGCTCTGGAACGGCCAGACGCCGTGGCCCGCGTTCTCATACACGCCGTCGATGGCGTTGCGGGCGGCAAAGACCGCTTCGCCCCGGGTCTCCACATTGGCGGCCGCATGGGGGCAGGCGCCCTCGTTTTCGTGCTGGTCATAAGGGTTGAAGGCCAGGTTGCGCCGTGCGGCGACCTCCTCGGGCCGCGCGGGGCGGGCGCGCAGCACCTGGCAGGCCCCGGTGAAGGACTTGGGGCTGTAGACCGTGGCCTGCTCCCCGAAGGGGACGCGGAAGCGCAGTTCCCGCTGTGCGGCGTAGAGCAGGGCCGGGGGCATGGTATCCTCCCACTGTACGACGGCAAAGCGCCCCGGCGCCCCGGCGTCCAGCACCAGGCAGTCCCCCGGCCGGTAGGCCTCGCGGTAGACCAGGCGCAGCGTGCCGGTGCCGGTGCAGCTCTGCAGCACCGCGCCTTCGGCGTTGACGATCTTCAAAGTCATTGCATTCATGGTATTTCTCCTTTCGGTCCTTTTGCTGTTTTTTCATAGCACGCCCCTGCGGGCGCGGTGCGGCCGTCCCGGCCTGCGGTTGACAAACGGCCCCGGGCGCACCATAATAAAGGTATCTGTATGGAAAAGGCGCGGGGCGCGGCGGCGCGCCGTCCCGCCCGCACGCCAGGAGCCAGGAAGGACGGGGCAGGCCCCGTCCTTCCTCCCCCGGGGGAGGAAGCGCCCCGGCCGCCGACGCGCGGCAAACGCTTTTTTTCGGAAGGAGGTCGCGCCCCTTTGCGTTTTACCCATACCCTGCGGTTCCGCCTGATCGTGCTGTCCGTGCTGTGCACGGCGGTGGTCAGCCTGGCGGGCAACCTGTCGCTGTACGGCTACCTGAACGACATCATCAACCAGCGCGCCGCCCATATCGACGAGATCTATCTGTCCACGCTGCAGAGCCAGCTGAACACCTACCTCACCGACCTGAACGATCTGGCCGTGCTGTGCGCCAGCGACAGCACCGTTTCCCGCTCGCTGAACGCCTCCAAGGCGGAGGCCATCGACGCGCAGGAACGCCTTGACGCCTACCTGGCCACCTCCCCGGTGCAGAATTATATCGACGTCCTCAGCGTCGTCAACGACGAGGGGCTCATCGTGTCCGCCACGGCGCAGACCTTCGGCGAACTGCACGACTACGACGCCATCCGGGCTCAGCCCCTGTACCAGCAGGCGGTAGAGAGCGGCGCCTCCCAGCAGGTGGGGGTGGTGCAGTCCATCCACGGCGGCGAGCAGGCGCTGGCCATGATCCGCCCGATCCAGGGGCTGGGCAGCCGCCCGGGCCAGGGGTACCTGTACGTGGAACTGAACCTGGAACTGCTTGACCGGGCGCTGGAGCCCTACACCGAACTGAACCCCCTGTTCGTGGCGGAGGCTTCCGGCGAGTTGGTGACGGCCCGCCCTGCGGAGGTATCGGACGATTTTACCGCCGGGGAACTGACCGACGGCGACTGCATGATCGGCGGCCGGCTCTACGAAGTGCGCAGCGAGCCGCTTTCCATGGGCGGGCTGCGGCTGTACCACTGCGTGCTGCAGACCGAACTCGACCAGGAGGGCATCCACATCCTGTACACCGTCATCGCGGTGGTGGCGCTGAGCCTGCTGCTGGCGCTCTGCCTGTCGGTCCTGTTCTCGGCTTATTTTTCCCGCCCCATCAGCCGCCTGAACGACCGGCTGCGGCGCATCGCCGCCAACGACTTTTCCTTTGACCCGGCCATCGAGAAGCCCCAGGACGAACTGGGGCAGATCGGCCGCACGGTCAACGAGATGTCCATGAGCATCCAGCATCTGCTGCGGGAGACCGAGGCCATGTACAACCAGCGGCGCAACATCGAGATCGACCTGCTGCAGAGCCAGGTGAACCCCCATTTCCTGTACAACACGCTGGATTCCATCCGCTGGATGGCCGTGATCCAGAAAAACCCCGGCATCGCCAACATCACCCGCAGCCTGTCCAACCTGCTGAAAAACATCGCCAAAGGCACCCAGGACAAGATCCCCCTGCGGGAAGAACTGGGCCTGCTGAACGACTACATCGCCATCCAGTCGGTGCGGTACCTGGAGACCTTCACCTTTGAGAACCGGGTGCCGGAGGAACTCTACGATTGCCGCATCGTCAAGCTGACGCTGCAGCCGCTGGTGGAAAACGCCATCTTCCACGGCATTGAACCCACCGGCGAATGCGGCACCATCACGCTGACCGGCCGCGCGGAGGGCGGCGACCTCTACCTCTGCGTGGAGGACGACGGCGCGGGCATCGAACCCGAACGGCTGGCCGGCATCCTGACCACCGAGCGCAAGCGCAGCGGCTCGTCGATGAACGGCATCGGCATCGCCAACGTGCACAAACGGCTGCAGCTGATCTACGGGCGGCAGTACGGCCTGAAGGTGGAGAGCGAGCCCGGCAAATACACCCGCGTGACGGTGCATCTGCCCAAGGAGGTGTGAGTTGTGTATCAAGTATTGCTGGTGGACGATGAACCGCTGATCCTGGCGGGCATCAAGTTTATGATCGACTGGCAGAAAAACGACTGCCAGATCGCCGGGACCGCGGGCAACGGCCAGCAGGCGCTGGAGGCGCTGCGCACCCTGCAGCCCGACATTGTGATCTGCGATATTGCCATGCCGGTGCTTTCGGGCATCGAGCTTTTGCAGCGCGCCGCCGAGGAAACGCCCGAGACCGTCTTTATCATGCTGACCAACCACCAGGATTTCCAGCTGGCGCGCAATTCCCTGCGCTACCGGTCGGTGGATTACCTGCTGAAAAGCGACCTGGACGAAGCCACGCTGGAAGCCAGCCTGGCCCGCGCCAAGGCCGAGCGCGACAGCCGCCGCCGTCTGGCCCAGGCCAGCGCGGTGGAAAATTACCTGGAGAGCAACCGCCAGTCCCTGCTGGAAAACGCCTTCCTCTCGGTGATCCTGACGCCGCCCGGCGCGTCCTGCGCTTCGGCGGCGGAGGTCCTGCAGGGCAACGGCGTGCTCAACGGCTACGCGGCCGCCTATATCCCCATCCGCTTCGACGGCATAGCGGGGTACGCGGGCTTTGCCGACAATGAGCGGGCGCGGCTGTTCAACTGGCAGCGGGAACTGTGCGAAAAACTGGCCGGGAACCTGTTCCCCGCCTTTGTGCTGCTGACCCCCGACGCGCCCGCCCAGAGCGAGGCGCTGTTCCTGCTGTGCTGGGACCTGCCGCAAGACGGCTGGGAGGGCCGCCTGCGCACCTACGCCGACAAGCTGACCGCCGCCAGCGCCACCATCACCCAGGCACGGCCCTGCGTGCTGGGCACCCGCCGGTTTGCCAGCGGCGGCGAACTGGACGAGTGCCGCGCCGAGGTGTTCGCCCTGCGGGACCACTACTACCTGACCGGCAGCGAGACGAAGATGTTCTACAGCGAACTGCCCGCCGTGGAGTGGGGGCGGCTTTCGCTGGCCGGCATCGCCGACCGCCTGGACGCCGAGGTGCGCAGCAAGAACGCCTCGGCCTGCGCCGTGCTGCTGGACCGGGCCATTGACCGCGTGCGCACGGTGCCCCACCAGAAAAGCCAGGCGCTGTGGCTCTGCGGCGAGATCCGCAGCGCGCTGGCCGCCCGCCTGGGCGAAGAATTCGGCCGTTCCTGGCCGCCCATCGAACGGCTGGCGACGCGGGAACAGGTGCTGCAATGGCTGCAGACGGCCAAAAACGAGCTGGGCGAACAGCTGGCGCAGAGCGGGCACAGCCGCTCCCCGCTGGTGGAAAAAGCCTGCCGCTACGTGCAGGACAACGTGGACAAGCACATCATGCTGCAGGATGTGGCGGACTACGTCTGCATCTCGCCGGGGTATCTCTCGGCGCTGTTCAAGAAGGAGTACAACCAGAACTTCGTGGATTACATCAACGAGGTCAAGACCCGCCGCGCCCAGGAACTGATCCGGGAGGGCCGGTACCGCATCTATGAGATCAGCTACATGCTGGGGTTCGAGAACGCCTACTATTTCACGCGGGTGTTCAAGCGCTACACCGGCATGACCCCCAGCGAATACCAGAAGCAGCAGCGCGGCGGCAGGGAATGACGCAGGCCGCCGCGCCGCCCCAACCAGCCGCCCGCAGGCACGCGCCGCGGGCGGCGGTTTTTTGCGCCCGTTTTACCACGCCAGGCAAAGCCCGCGCTTGCAGCCGCCGGTGAATACCAGCAGCTTGCCGTAGCCTTCGCAGCCGCCCGCCGCCAGCAGATCCACCTCGCTGATGACCTCGCCGTGGCAGGCGACCACCACGGTCTGCCGCCCGTCCTTGACGATGCGCACGGCCTGGGCCATGGCGTCGGGCAGGGTATCGCCCCGGCGCAGGCGGGTGACCGGCAGCAGTTCCGCCGTGAGCGGGTGGGGGCGGCCGTCGCCGTCCAGCGAGAGTACCGTCACGAACCAGTTGAAGCCGCCGGTGCGGCGGCGGCAGGTCAGCACGGCGCCCTCCTCCAGCCGGTTGTATTCCCGGGAAAAGGGTTCCCGGCTCCACGCCTGTTCCAGCCCGTCCCCCAGGCAGAGCAGGCGGGCGGCGGCCCTGCGGCCCTGCCAGCACGCGCCGTCCCCGGCGGGGGCGAGGGTCCCGGGGGCGAAGTGGAAGCGCTGTTCAAACAGGTGTTCCCCGGCAGCATAGAGCTGGTCGAAGATCACCGCCAGCCCCTGCTCCTTCAGAAAGACCACCTTGCGGCCCACGACCGCGCCCCGGTCCAGGTAGCCCAGGTGCAGGCCGGAGATATAATCGGCCTGCGGCGTGAAGCGGTGCTCGCCCTTGAGGGGCACGGCGAGGCGGCTGTAGCCCCAGCTGTCCACACAGGCGCTGAAATCCTCCCCGTCCACGCGGGTGGTGTTGTGGGCGGCGGGCAGCTTGAGCTGACGGCGGATGGCGGAGTCCACATAGGTGTAGCGCCCCGAGTCGATGAGCACATCCTCCCCGGCGATGCCCGCGTCCAGGTGCAGCAGGTCGGCGTGGCCGTGGCCGGAGCCCAGGCAGCCGCAGTGCATGTGGGCCCAGGCCCCCTGCGCGCCCCGCAGCATGTAGTTGCCGCTGTCGGGCAATGCGGCGGAGCCGCGCGCGGCGGGGTCGGCGGGCAGCGCCGCGTAGCGGGCGGCGGCTTCGGGGCCGAAGTCCCAGAGGTTTTCCGGCAGCAGGGCGTCCCCCGCCAGGGCCCGCAGCGCGCCGTCCTCAAAGAGCAGCGCCCCGGCCGCCAGCAGGTCGCGGGCGTCCATATCGTCGGAGTCCGACTGCATGGGCAGGCGGCCGTCGGGCTTGACCCAGGCGGCCAGGGCCCTGCACATGCGGTGGACGGCATCGGTGAAGGGCGCGGGCAGCGGGACGCCGGCCTTGCGGCCTACCAGCACCACGTCCAGGGCGTTGTGCAGCACCTCGCAGTGGTACATGGGGCTCTGCTCCCACTGGGAGCCGTCCCCGAACACCGCGTGGTGCAGGTTCTCGTCCAGGCGGCTGAGGGCCAGCTGCCGCCAGTCCGCCCGGTCAAAGTACACGCCCAGCAAAAACAGGCCGTGGTCCTGCAGCACGCCCCAGTTGGAAAGGCGGTGGAAGGTGTTGCTGGCCGCAGCCAGGTAGCCGCCGTGCTGGCGCAGGCAGGTTTCGATCTTCTGCCGCAGCGCCGCGCCGGGCACGCCGCTGCCCGCCAGCAGTTCCAGCGCGCGCAGCCAGTTTTCGCACCGCAGGCCCGCTTCCAGGCTGCGCCAGGTGTCGTTCCGGCTCTCCCCGGTCAGGGGCACGCGGTCGATCCAGTCTTCGATCAGGCGGGCGTATTTCTGCGCGTAGCGTTCGTCGCCGGTGAGCAGCCAGGCCCGGGCCAGGTTCACAAAGCTGGTATGGCGGTTCATGGCGTAGATCCACTCGGGGTCGCCCGCCGGGATCAGCGCCCAGTCGATGTCCTTTTCTTCGGGGCCGAACTGCACCGGCACGTTGGTGCGCTCCATCTCCCAGTGGTCCCGGAAGAGGAAGCGGTTGGCGCAGACGTCGTCCGCGATCGCGCAGGCCCGTTCCGCCGCCCGGGGATACTGCGCCCGCAGGGCCGCCGCGGCGGCCGCCGGGTCGGCGCACCAGAAGTTTTTGTTCATTGTACCTGCCCTCCTTCTGTGGGGCGTTTTCAAATTTGCCGCCGGCGGCACAGGTCCGCCGTGCGCGAGTGTTGCCCCTTTTGACGCGCAGCGCGCATTACCAGTAGGGGTGCCAGTCGCTGGTCAGCCGGGTGAGCAGTTCCATGTAGAAGTAGTCGCCCCAGGTGTTGCACTCGTCCACGCCGCGGTCCCGGGGGATGGGGTTATAGGGCGAGCAGCGGGCGTACACGCCGTGGAGCAGCAGCCCGTTGGACACCGCCGGGTCGGTGACGGCGCAGGTATCCACCAGGGCGGCGGCCAGACGGCGGGCCTCGGCGGTGTAGCGGGCGGCTTCCTCCGCGGGCAGATGGGGGGCCATTTCCAGCATGCCGCAGGCCGCGATGGCCGAGGCCGAGGAATCCCGCGGTTCGTCGCCGGAGGTGAATTCCAGGTCCCAGTAGGGCACGCCGTCGGCGGGCAGATGCTCCAGGAAATAGTCGGTCACCTGGCGGAACAGGCGGATGCAGGCTTCGTCGCCGGTGTAGCGGTAGGACAGCGCCATGCCGTACACGCCCCACGCCTGCCCCCGCGCCCAGGCGGAACCGTCCCGGTAGCCCTGGCGGGTGGCGCCGCGCAGGGGCGCGCCGGTCTCGGGGTCAAAGAAGAAGGTGTGGTAGGTGGAGTGGTCGGGCCGCACCAGGTTCTGCACGCTGGTCCGGGTGTGGGCCACGGCGATGTCGCGGTAATGCGGGTCGCCGGTGACTTCGCTGGCCCAGTAGAGCAGCGGCAGGTTCAGCAGGCAGTCGATGATGAGGCGGTAGTTGTCGGCGGCGTTGTTGGGGCCCCAGGCCTGGATGAACTGCCCTTTTTCCCGGAAGCGGCTGCACAGCTGGTCGGCGGCCAGCAGGGCGGCGCGGCGGGCGGTCTCGCTGCCGGTGAGTTTGTAGGCCGCCACGCAGGAGGGCGTGTACAGGAAGCCCATGTCGTGGTGGTCCACGTCGATCTTGCGCTCGATGCGGTCCAGGAAGCTGTCCACCTGGCGCAGGGCCGCCGTTTTGAAGGCGTCGTCGCGGGTGTGCTCCCAGGCCAGCCAGTATTCGCCGGTGCAGAAGCCGGTGGTCCACTCCACATTGTCGCTGGGCGGGTAGAAGTTGTGTTCGCTGTTGGAACTCTGGAATTTGTCGGTAAATTCGGCCAGATTGCCGTGCAGGATGCCGCAGGCCGCGTCCAGGGCGGCGCGGGCGGCTTCGTTGGTGAGCTGTTTCATGGGGACCTCCTTTTGCGATCATGGCCTGCGCGCCGGGCGGCGCGGTGCAAACAACACGCCGGGCCGCGCCCCAGCAGAGGGTGCAGCCCGGCGCAGGCAACGTATGAGTGAAAGTCGGATATTCGAGAGCCGCCCTGGGCGGCGTTTTCAAATCCGTCGCTGCCGCCGGACATGTGCCGGTGGCAGCGACACCTACAGGGAAATTTTACGGCAAGAGTGTGCGAGGCCAGCGGCCGAGTGCGCGGTTTGCCGTAAAATTTTGTCGAAGGGGCTGCGGAGCCGAGCGCCGCCTGCGGCGGGTGCAGCGAGGCGGAGCAGGGGCAGCGGTCGCAGAACGCAAGCGCCGCTGAAAGCGCGCGCCGCGTGATGCGGGCACCGCAACCCGTACTCCAAAGAGGGGAAACACGAGCCTCAGGCGCAGCCGTGGGCGAGTGTTGCCCCTTTTGACCGCCTCAGCCCTTCATGCCGCTGGTGGCGATGCCCTGCACGAAGTAGCGCTGGCAGAACAGGTACAGCACAAAGACGGGGATCAGGCTGATGACGCTGGCGGCCATGATGAACTGCCAGTCGCTGGAATACTGGCCCTGGAACATGCGGATGCCCAGCGGGATGGTCTTGTTGGCCTCGCTGTTGAAGTAGATCATGGGGCCCATGAAGTCGTTCCAGGTGGTGACGAAGCTGAGGATGGCCAGCGACGCCAGCGAAGGCTTGGCCAGCGGCAGCACGATGCGGAAGTAGGTGCCGTACTCCGACAGGCCGTCGATGCGGGCGGCTTCCAGCAGGTCGTTGGGGATGCTCTGGAAAAACTGCCGCAGCAGGAACACGCCGAAGGCCGCGAACGCCTGCATGAGAATGTAGCCCAGGTGGGTATCGACCAGGCCCAGCTTCTGCATCATGGAGTACTGGGGCAGCATGTAGCTCTGCCAGGGGATGGCGATGGTGGCCACGTAGCAGAGGAACAGGGTGTCGCGGCCGCGGAACTTGCATTTGGTGAAGCCGTACGCCGCAAAAGAACAGGTGAACAGCTGGATCAGCGTGATGATGACCGTCAGCTTGGCGCTGTTGAAGGTGAACAGGCCGAAGGGGATCTTCTGCCAGATGGTGAGGTAGTTCTCCCAGTGGAAGGTCTCGGGGATCCAGCGGATGGGTACGGTAAAGACCTCGGTGCTGAGCTTGAAGGAGGAGGACAGCATCCACAGCAGGGGCAGCAGCGTGACGGCGGTGATGAGGATCAGCACCACATAGAGCACCGCGCCGCTGAGAGGGTTTTTCTTCTTTTCGATCATGGAAGTTCCCTCCTTACATAAAGTCGTTGAACTTTCTCTCCACGCGGAACTGGAGCAGCGTGACGGCGGCTACGATGAGGAAAAGCACCATGGCCGCGGCGGACGCGCCGCCGTAGTTCCAGGAGATGAAGGATTCGTTGTAGATGTACTGGCTGAGCATGGTGGTGGAGGTGCCGGGGCCGCCTTCGGTCAGCGTGAAGATCAGGTCGAAGGTCTTGAAGCTGTTGATGACCAGCATCATCAGCACGTAGAAGTGGCTGGGGGTCAGCATGGGCAGCGTGATGGACTTGAACTGCTGCCACTTGGTGGCGCCGTCGATGCTGGCGGCTTCATACAGGCTGTAGGGGATGTCCTGCAGGGCGGCCAGGTAGATGATCATGAAATAGCCCATGTTTTTCCACACCTGCACGATGATGCAGGCCGCCAGCGCCCAGTCGGTGGAAGCCAGCCAGCCGGGCAGCATGCTGTCGGGCAGGAACAGGCCCAGGAACTCATTGATGGGGCCGCCGTCCTTCATGAACATGGCCTTGAACACCGCGGCCACCGCCACGATGGAGGCGACGTAGGGGAAGAAGATGGCGGCGCGGAAGAAGTTGACGCCCTTGAGCTTGTTGTTCAGCAAAATGGCCAGCGCCAGGGCCAGCACCATGCTGAAGGCGACGGTGAAGATACTGAAGGTCACGGTCTGCACCAGGGCGGCGCGGAACACGCGGTCATCGAAAATATCGAGGAAATTTTCAATGCCGACGAATTTCATCTCGGTAAAGCCGTCCCACTCCATAAAACTCAGGACGAAGGAGAAGGCCACCGGGATCAGGACGAAGCAGAAGAAGCCGATGAAGTTCGGCAGGATAAAAGTCATGCCCACCAGCGTGTTGCGGGTGTTGAGCGACATGCCGGACCGTTTGGCTGCGGTCCCGGTTGCAGTGCGGGGCATGTGGGTCCCTCCTCTCGGAAAACATTGTTGCCGGTCTGCATTGCTGCACGTACTGCAAAAGAAGAGGGGGCGGGCGCGCCGCGCCCGCCCCCGGGTGTTCTGTTCAGGCAGAGGGAAGTGCCGCTTATTCTTCCACGATCTCGGCGGCGCGCTCAGCCATTTCGGCCAGGCCCTCGTCCACGCTCAGTTCGCCCAGCATGATCAGGCCGTGCTCTTCGCCCAGCATCTGGTTGACCTCGCTGACCTTGTCGGCGACGGGACGGTCCAGCGCGATGTTCTTGACGGCCAGCGCTTCGGCAGCGCCCTCGGGCATGCCTTCCACAGCGCCGATGGTGGAGAGGATCTCATCGTTGGAGCGGCCGGGGATCTGGGCGTTCGCCGCGTAGATCTGGGCGCCTTCCTCGCCGGTGATGAAGCTGACCAGCTTCCAGGCAGCGTCCTGCTTGTCGGAAGCGGCGTTGATGGCGATGGGGGTGGTGGAGCCGACGGTCCAGCCGGCTTCGACGCCTTCGGGGTGCGGCAGGGTGGCGATGCCCCAGTTGACGGAGCTCTCACCGTTCGCGATGCTCTGCATCAGCGTGGACATGTAGTAGGTGCCCATGGGCAGCATGCCGACGGTGCCCTGGGAGAAGGGGCCGGAGTAGTGGATGTTGCCGGTCTTGAGGGTGCCGTAGTCCTGGATGGAACCGGCGTCCTGCATGCGCAGGGCCATCTCGTAGTAGGGCTTGAAGAAGTCATAGCCGGTCTGGTAGTCCATGATGGTGTGCTGGCCGTCCTGGACGCCCCAGCACTCGACACAGGCCTGCCAGGTGTGCAGGTAGGCGCCGTAGGTCTTGTTGGCGCCTTCGCCGGAGGTCAGCTGGCCCGCGATCTCTTCAAAGTCGGCCCAGGTCCAGTCGTTGGAGGGGTAGGCCACACCGGCGGCGTCAAAGACGTCCTTGTTGTAGTACATGATGTAGTAGTCGGTGCGGGCGGGCATGGCGTACTGCTTGCCGTCCACGTTGAAGTTCTCGGCCAGGCCGTTGAAGTCGGCCAGGTCGATGCCGTCGGCCTCGATGTAAGAGGTCAGGTCGGCCAGCTGGCCCTTCTGCGCCAGACCCACCATGGTGTCGGCGTCCTTGATGTAGAAGGCGTCCACGTCGCTGCCGCCGTTGAGCATGACGCTGAGCTTGGTGGTGTAGTCGGCGGAGGGCACGTCGATGATCTCGACCTTGATGTCGGGGTTGGCGGCCTCAAATGCCTCCACCAGCTGGGTCACGGCGGGCTGGGTGCTGGTATCCCAGTTGGCCAGCTTGATGGTGACCTGCTCGCCGGTGGCGGCGGCTTCCTCGGAGGTGGCGCCGGAGGCGGTGGAATCCGCCGCAGCAGAGGACGAAGCGGTGCTGCCGCAGCCGGCCAGCAGGGTGCCGGTCATGGCCAGGGCCAGCAGCAAAGATGTTGCTTTCTTCATGGTTTGTCTCCTTTTCCTCTTCAAAAATCAGGGCGACCTGCGCCGCCTTTCATTGCCCTTATTATAGCCACGGAACGCCCGCCGGGGAAATTTACGATTTCGGGAACATCTTATACTTTTTTCATATCGTACCCGTTTTTCCGCCTTTTGACTAATACTATTTTACACACCCTTACTTTTTTTACACCCCGCCCTGCCCGGCGGCGTCCCGGCTGCCTACCCCGGCACGGTCTTTGTGGGACACAGCTGCCCCTTCTGGGCCGAGATCAGCGGCGACGCCCCCGCAAGCCCTGCGGGCCGCAGCGCCTGTACGGCCTGCACTGAACACGCCGACCCCAAAGCGGGCGGGAGCTGCGGCTCCCGCCCGCTTGCCGTATGGGAGGAAAAATTCTACATATCCCTATTGACTTGGTAGGAAATAAGGCGTATAATGCAAATACCGACTAAAATAGTAGGCAATGAGATCCCGCGGCTCTGCCGCGTAAAGGAGGCAACCATGCAGATCTATCTGGATAATGCAGCCACCACCAGGATAAGCCCGGCGGCGCTCCGGGCCATGCTGCCCTGCCTGGAGGAGCACTACGGCAACCCGTCCAGCCTGTACGCGTTCGGGCAGGACGCGCGCGAACGCCTTGAGCGCGCCCGCGCGCAGATCGCCGCGCGGCTCCACTGTGAGGCCAAAGAGGTGTACTTCACCTCCGGCGGCAGCGAGGCGGACAACCAGGCCCTGCGTTCCGCCGCCCGCATCGGGGCCGCGAAGGGCAAGCGCCACATCGTTTCCACCGCGTTCGAGCACCACGCCGTGCTGCATACGCTGGACCGCCTGCGCGAAGAGGGCTTTGAAGTGACCCTGCTGGACGTGCACGGGGACGGCCTTGTCCGCCCTGCGGAGGTGGCGGCGGCCATCCGCCCGGACACCTGCCTGGTCAGCGTGATGTACGCCAACAACGAGATCGGCACCATCCAGCCGGTGGCGGAGATCGGGCGCATCTGCCGGGAAAAGGGCGTCCTGTTCCACACCGACGCGGTCCAGGCGGCCGGGCATCTGCCCATCGACGTGCAGGAGCAGAACATCGACCTGCTCTCGCTCTCGGCCCACAAGTTCCACGGGCCGCGGGGCGCGGGGGTGCTCTACGCCCGGACGGGCGTGCGCCTGACGCCGCTGATCGAGGGCGGCGCCCAGGAGCGGGGCCGCCGCGCCGGTACCGAGAACCTGCCCGCCATCGTGGGCATGGCCGCCGCGCTGGAAGAGGCCTGCCGGGACGGGGACGCCCGCCGCGTGAGGGTCGCCGCCCTGCGGGACCGGCTGATCCGCGGCCTGGCGCGCATTCCCCACGCGGTGCTCAACGGCGACCCGGTGCAGCGGCTGCCCGGGAACGTGAATTTCTGCTTTGAGGGCATCGAGGGCGAGTCCCTGCTGCTGCTTCTGGACGACGAGGGCATCTGCGCGTCCTCCGGCTCGGCCTGTACCTCCGGCTCGCTGGACCCCAGCCACGTGCTGCTGGCCATCGGCCGCCCGCACGAGATCGCGCACGGGTCGCTGCGGCTCACCCTCTCGGAGCAGACCACGGAAGAAGAGATCGACTATACCATAGACGCCGTGACCCGGGCCGTCGCCCGGCTGCGCAGCATGTCCCCGGTGTGGCGGGACCTGCAGAGCGGCGCCAGACCGTTTGTGATTCAGTGAGGTGTTTGCTATGGCTCTGTACAGTGAAACCGTGATGGACCACTTCCGCAACCCGCGGAACGTGGGTGTGATCGAGAATGCCGACGGCGTCGGCGAGGTGGGCAACGCCGTCTGCGGCGATATCATGAAGATCTACCTCAAGATCGACGGCGGGGTGATCTCCGACGTAAAGTTTGAAACCTTCGGCTGCGGCAGCGCCATCGCCTCCAGTTCGATGGCGACCGAGATGATCAAAGGCAAGCCCGTGGAGGAAGCAATGGCGCTGACCAACCGGGCGGTGGCCGAAGCGCTGGAGGGCCTGCCGCCCCACAAGCTCCACTGCTCGGTGCTGGCGGAGGAAGCGATCAAGAAAGCGCTGGAGGACTACTACCAGCGCCGCGGCCAGTCCTGAACCGGCCCCCGCAGCACCGCTCCTGAGCGCGGACACGCACAAGAAAACAGGGAGGCTCCTTTTTGAAGGGAGCCTCCCTGTTGCGTCGTTTTGGGCAGGGCGTGCCTCAGCGCCGCCGGCCCATTCTATAAAAGGAAAACGTCCCGGAGGGGGGGTACCCCCTCCGGGACGTTTTGCCTGCCGCCGCGGCAGATCCCACCTTTACGCCTGCCGCCGGCCATGGTATAATAAGAAAATACAAACCCGCCGGGGGCTCACGCCTGCGGGCGGAGCAGCACCGCCGCCACGTCGTTGACGTTGGTGCCGGTGGGGCCGGTGAGGATCAGCCCGTCCGCCTTCTGCAGCGCGGGATACGCGTCGTTGTCCGCCAGCGCGGCGTCGATGCGCACCCCCTGGGCCGCCAGCCGCGCGCAGGTCGCGCCGTCCACCAGGCCGCCCGCAGCGTCGGTGGGGCCGTCCGTCCCGTCGGACCCGACCGAGAACACCACGGCGTTCTGCATCCCCGCGATCCCCTCGGCGGCGGCCAGGGCCAGTTCCTGGTTGCGCCCGCCGCGCCCCCGCCCTGTGACGTGGACCACCGTTTCCCCGCCGGCCAGGAACGCCAGCGGCCGCGCCGTGCCCGCGTGGTATTGGGCGATGGACGCCAGAAAACGCCCCGCCTCCCGCGCTTCACAGCCAAGGCTGGCGGTCAGCACCCGGGGTTCATACCCCAGGTCCGCGCAGGCCCGCGCCGCCGCCGCGCACAGTTCCCGCACCGAGCCGGTGATCTGCGTCTGTACGTTGTCCAGGCGGCCGGGGGTGGGACGGCCCAGCAGGTCCAGCACCGCGGGCGAAAGCCGCAGGCCGTATTTCTGCACGACGGCGCGGGCCTGCTCCGCGGTGGAACGGTCCGGGTACGCCGGGCCGGAAGCGATCATATCCAGCGGGTCGCCCACGATGTCGCTCAGCACGATGGAAAACACGCGCGCCGGGGCGCACAGCTGGGCAAAACGCCCGCCTTTGACCGCGCTGACCCGTTTGCGCAGGGTGTTGATCTCCACGATGTCCGCGCCGCAGCGCAGCAGCTGGGCGGTCATATCGGTCAGTTCCTCCGGGGTGCACAGCGGCTTTTCAAACAGGGCCGACCCGCCGCCGGAGATCAGCAGCAGCACGCCGTCCTCCGCGGTCAGGGGGCGCACCAGGCCGATGGCCTCGGCGGTGGCGGCAAACGAGTTGTGGTCCGGCATCGGGTGCCCTGCTTCGCGGATGCGCAGGTGGGGCAGCGGCCCCTGCGCATGGCCGTATTTGGTGATGACGATGCCGTCGCAGATGGCGTCGCCCAGGCAGGCCGAGGCGGCCGCCGCCATCTGCCAGGCCGCTTTGCCCAGGGCCACCAGCACCAGGCGCCCGGGGGGCGGCGTATAGCCGCGCAGCGCGCGCTGCACGGCGTTGTCCGGCAGCACGGCCCGCAGCGCTGCGTCGATCACCTGGCGGGCCTCTTTTCGCATATCCGTCATAGGAACCTTCCTTTCATACGATCTACATCCCGCGCCGCCCGGGCCTTGCCCCGGCGGCACAGAAAACGGCAGGAGCTGAGTTTATGAGACAGACAGGCCCCATCCAGACCATCAGCGACCAGGTGTATTCCATCCTGCGCAGAAAGATCTGCGAGGGGGAATACGCGCCCGGCTCCTGGCTGCAGGAGGTGGACCTGTGCGACCAGCTGGGCGTCAGCCGCAGCCCCGTGCGGGAAGCCCTGCGGCGGCTGGTGTCCGACGGGCTGGTGATCAACATCCCCAACAAGGGCACCTTCGTCAAGGAGTTCACCTGCAAGGACATCGACGAGATCTTCGACATGCGCGTGCTGCTGGAGGGCTACGCCATCCTGCGCAGCCACCAGAACCTGACTTCGCAGCGGATCGAAACGCTGCTGGCCATCCTGCGCGAGATGGAGATCACCTACGACGCCGGCCGGCTGGAAGAATACACCCGCGCCGACGAGGAACTCCACCGGGAGATCGTGGCCCTGGGCAACAACAGCATCGTCAGCTGGACCTACGACCGGGTGGGGTTCATGAACCAGCAGTTCCGGGTTCTTTCGCTCTCGGTGCGCAAACGCTTTGAGGAATCGATGGACGAGCACCGCCAGACCATCCACGCCCTGATCGAAGGGCGCGCCGAAGAGGCCGAACAGTGCAACCGCCGCCACCTGGAACTGGCGCGGGCCTGCATCAAGGAACAGCTTGAACACAAGGCGAAGCGGTAACCGCCGCAGAGCCGCAAAAGGCTGCCGCAGACGCGGCAGCCTTTTTTGGATGCAGCCCGGCGGCGGCCCGGTAGCCGGTCAGTGGATAAAGAACGAAAGCACGATGAAAATGCACGAGCCGAAGGCGGGCACCAGGATGGAGGCGATCGACCAGGTCTTGAGGCTGGTCTTGATGTCCATGCCGGAGAAGTTGGTGACCACGTGGAAGTAGGAATCGTTGAGGTAACTCGGGCACATGGTCGCCAGGCAGAGGGCCAGGGCGGCCAGGTAGGGGTTGACTTGCAGGCCGGCGGCGATCATCGGGGCGACGATGGCGGAACCGGTGATCATGGCGGGGATGCCGGTGGAAACGATCCAGTCGGCCATCATGGAAGCGGCGCCGGTGGCATTGATGACAGCGCCCAGGGCGCCGCCGGCGGCGGTGATGAAGGCGATGGGGCCGGCGTCGCAGCAAGCCTGCTGCATCAGGTCCACACAGGTCTTTTTGTCAAATTCCCTGCACAGCAGGAAGGCGCCCATGCACAGCGCGATGAACAGGGCGATCACGGGCTGGCCCAGGAACTCCACCACATTGGCGAACATCGTGCCTTCCAGCGCGGTGATCTGGCTGACCAGCGTGTTGGCGAAGATCAGGACGATGGGGACCAGCAGGGTGGCGAAGGACAGGAACGCGCTGGGCAGCTTTTCGGCCTGCAGCAGTTCGGCAAAGTCCTCGGTGGTCAGGTCTTCGTTCTTCTGGTATTTTTCATTGATGCGGTCCAGGACCTTCAGCTGCGCCTCGGTGTACTTGGAGCGGTCGATCTCATACGGAACGACGAGGTCCGGGTACTTTTTGCCGAAGTGGCGGAACAGCGGCACCGCAAAGATGAACAGCGGGACCGAGATCGCCATGCCGCACAGGATGAACATGCCCAGATCCACGTTGAGGCCGTTCTCCTGGAAGGTGCCCACGACGGCCAGCGGGCCGGGCGTGGGCGGCACCATGAAGTGGGTGATGTACAGCCCCATGCCCAGGATACCGCCCAGCCAGACCATGGATTTCTTGGTCAGGCGGGAGAACTCTTTGGCCAGGGAGGACAGGATCACGAAGCCGGAATCACAGAAGACCGGGATGGAAACGACCCAGCCGGTCAGGCCCAGGACGATGTCGCAGTTCTTCACGCCCACAGCCTTGAGGATGGTCAGCGCCATGCACTTGGCGGCGCCGCTCTTTTCCAGGAAAATACCCATGATGCAGCCGAAGCCGATCACGATGCCGATGCTGGTCATCGTGCCGCCGAAGCCGGCCGTCACGGTGGAAATACATTGCGAAAGGGTGGTCACGTCGCCGAAGGGCATGGCCAGCACCGCGATCAGCACCGCCGAGATGATCAGCGACGGGAAGGCGTGCATTTTGGTGAAGATGATCAGCAGCATCATGACGATGATGCCGATCAGCATGGCGAGAACAGGATTCAACATACCAGGAACTTACCCCCTTTGTGAAATACAGTTTTGGAGCCACAAGCGAACACTCTTCCGGGACGTACGCCTCCTTTCCACGGCGGGAGCCCGCGCTGCCGTCAGATGACGGGGCCGAGGCAGAAAATATCCATCGAGCCGTAATAGCCCAGGGCCTCGTTCTTGGTCATCTGGCCGGAAAGGACGCGAAGCATCAGTTCAAACGCCTCCTCGCCGACTTCTTCGATGGTTTTCTCGCCGGTGATGATGCGCCCGGCGTTCAGGTCCATATCGTGCTGCATGCGTTCGTAGGTATTGGGGTTGCCGCAGATCTTGACCACCGGCATGGAGGGGAAGCCCTGCGGCGCGCCGCGGCCGGTGGAGAACATCATGAACTGCGCGCCGGTGGCGGCCATGCCGGTCAGGATCTCCGGCTCGCGGCCCGGCGCGTCCTTGATCCACAGGCCCTTCTGGCCGTCGATGCGCTCGGTGTATTCCAGCACGCCCTGGATGGGCCGGTGCCCGGATTTGACGATGGCGCCCAGGCTCTTTTCTTCAATGCTGGAAAGGCCGCCCGCAATGTTGCCGGGCGTGGGCTGGCCGCCGCGCATGTCCTCGCCTACCGATTTGGCGCGTTTTTCCATGCGGTCCACGATCTCATAGATCTTGCGGCCCACGGGGCCGTCCTCGCCGCCCACGGCGCGCCGCGCCAGGATATGCTCCCCGCCCAGGAACTCGGTGGTCTCGCCGAAAACGACGGTGGCGCCCAGGTCCACCAGCTTGTCGGCCACATAGCCGATCACGCAGTTGGAGGCCATGCCGGAGGTGGTGTCCGACGCGCCGCACTTGATGGCCATGACGACGTTGGAGATGTCCACCGTCTCGCGCTGCTGGCCCGAGATCTGCTGCACCAGCTTCTGCGCGGCGTCGATGCCCGCCTGGATGGCGCGGGAAGTGCCGCCCAGTTCCTGGATGCGGATGATCTCCACCGGTTTGCCGGAGGCCCGGATCTCTTCCACCAGGCGTTCATGGTCGGTACCCTCGCAGCCCAGGCTGACGATCAGCGCGGCGCCCACGTTGGGGCTCTGCCCCAGGTTGGACAGCGTGTCGGTGACGCGGCGCAGGTCCAGCGGCAGCTGGCAGCACCCCTGATGGTGGAAATAGCCGATGGTGCCCTGCACCTGCCGGCAGATGGCCTGCCCCACGTCGTTGGCGCAGATCACGCTGGGGATCACCGCCACCAGATTGCGGGCGCCGAACTTGCCGTTCGCCCGCCGGTACCCTTGGAATGTGTAACTCATGCCTGACTGCCCCCTTCCAGGTCGCCGCGCCCGCGCAGCGCTTCCAGATTGTGTACATGGACGTAGTCGCCTTTTTTGATGTCGCAGCTGGCGGCCCCGATGGACTCGCCGTATTTCATGATGTGTTCGCCCTTGCGGATGTCGCACAGGGCGATCTTGTGGCCGTAGGGCACGTCGCCGTGGACGGTGATCTCCTCCCTATGGCCTTTTTTGTCGCGGACTTCCACGGTGGCGCCGTCCACGATGCCGTTGGCAAAGATGGTGGCCACATTGTCCAGGTCGTCCACTTTCAGCGCCAGTTTGCGTTCCATACCGTTGCCTCCTTATTCTTTGACGGCCAGCACCGCCACGCCGTCGGGGATCACGACCACTTCCGCGTCGCGGCCCATCATGCCGTACGCCATTTCCAGCGCCTCGTCGGGGGAGGACGCGGGGATCATGTTGGCCTTGCGCACCATCTCATGGTCCAGATAGTTGGTCACCAGGATGATCCGGTGCTTTTTCAGGATGCGGGAGAAGATCTGCGCGCACCACATTTCGGGGATGGTCTCCTTGGGCGGGATCTTCGACAGATAGGCGTCGATCTCGTCCACCGTGCCCCGGACGATCAGTTTTTCAAAGTGGGTGCCGCCCATGCCGTCGCAGCAGGAGGCGCACATGATGATGACGCCGCCGTCCCGGCAGCAGGCCTCGGCGGTAGCCACGGCCTTGGGGCTCTGGTACAGGTTCTGGTCCAGCGGGTAGCCGCCGTTGGAGGTGACGACGATGTCGCCGGTGACGCTGGGGCACTGGGCCAGGCCGCGCACGAACTCCACGCCCTGAAGGTGCGCCTGTTCCAAGTCGCCGGCAAAGGCGGCGATGACCTTCTTTTCGGCGTTGAGGGCCACGTTCATGATGAACTGCACGTTGACCGCCCGGGCCGCAAAGACCATATCCTCATGGATGGGGTTGTGCTCCAGCACGCCGGTGGCGGCGTAGGGGCTGGCGATGGCTTTGTAGGAGTGGTTCTCGTTGACGGTGACCGCGTTGCAGATGCCGGGCAGGATGCTCTTGCGCCCGCCCGAGAAGCCCGCAAAGAAGTGCGGCTCGATGAAGCCTTCGGTCACCAGCAGGTCGCAGTGCAGGGCCAGCTTGTTGACCCACAGCTCCGCGCCGGAGGGCAGCTCGCAGACGCGCTCGAAATCCTCGTCCTCAAAGGCCTTGTTGACCACGATCTTTTCCTGATCGACGATCGCGTCGCCGAACATGCGGCGCTGCTCCTCCTCGGTGGTGGGGCGGTGCAGGCCGGTGGCGATGAGGATGGTGATGTCCGCGTCCGGGTTGCCGGCGCGGATCTCTTCCAGCAGGATGGGCAGCGTCAGCTTGCTGGGCACCGCGCGGGTATGGTCGCTGGTGACCAGCACCACCTTCTGCCTGCCCCGGGCCAGTTCCCGCAGCCGCGGGGTCCCGATGGGATGCGCCAGCGCCTCCCGCACCAGGTCGGCCTCGCTCTTGCCCGCGTCGTAGGTGTCGGTGCGGGAATTGAGTACGGCTTTCAGGTTCTTGTCCTCCACATGCAGGGGGAGCGACGAGGTGTAATAGGGAATGTCAAATGTTTTCATGGACACTCATTCCTTTCCGCTGTGCGCAGGAAAGCCGGCTGCCGGACGTGCTCCTGCCGTCCCCGTCCGGAGGAACGGCGCCTGCCCCGGCGCAGGGCGCCGGCAGGGTCCGTTACATTATGTATACATAATACATTTGTTATTGTTGAATGTCAACCATTTTTTCAAGAATTGTTCATATTTTTTCGTCACATTGCGGGCAAAGCGCACAAACGGCAAAACAGGCGGGCGGGCATGGGGTCTCCATGCCCGCCCGCCTGTCAGCGGCGTGTGCGGCGGCGCTTATTTAGAGTAGTCGTAGTCGGCCATCGGGTCCCAATCGTCGAACTCGAAGGCGGAGATGTCCACGCCGGCAGCGTCGCAGGCGGCCTGCCAGGCGGCCTGGGTATCGGCGGAGAAGGTGTCCAGCGCGCCGGCGGTGTCGGTGATGGAACCGGCCATCACGCCCTGCACGATCTGCCCCAGGTTGGGGGTGACTTCCTTGACCTGGCTGTAGACTTCGGCGGTCTCGGGGTTGAGGGCCAGCGGGTCGGGGCTGAGCTTGCCGCTGGACATGGCCAGGTTGTAGTACTTGAGCATCATGGGGTCGCTCATGGCTTCCTCGTTGACGCCCTCGATGCAGGAGACGAAGCCGCCGTCGGAGACGACCTTGCTCTGGTAATCGGCGCCGTACAGCTCGGTCAGGTAGAGCGCGGCGGCCTCGGGGTGCTCGCAGGTGGCGGAAATGCCCATCCAGGGCTGGGCGCCGGTGTAGGGGTTGCCGCCCTTGGCGCCGTCGTCGGGCACGGGCAGGGCCATGACGTCAAAGTTGAAGTCGGGGTTCTCGGCGCGCCAGGTGGGGATGCACCAGGAGCCTTGGATCAGGAACCCGGCCTGCCCCTGGGCGAACATGGCGCGGGCGGAAGGGGCGTCCAGGTTGATGGAGTCGGGGTGGATGGAGCCGTCGGCGGCCAGCTGGGCATAGATGTCCAGCGCGGACTTCATGGCGTCGCTGGCGAAGGGGTTCTGCCCGTCCACCACGCTCATGACGCCGTAGTAGTTGCACTTGGCGCCGGCGATGTTGGCGAAGCTGCGCAGCTCGATCTCCAGGCGCTGGGCGGCGCTGCCGCTCTCGATGATGCCGTAGTATTTGCCGTTGCCGTGCTCGGTGATGGTCTTGCAGGCCGCAACGAACTCGGACCAGGTCTCGGGCGGGGCGTCGGGGTCCAGGCCGCACTCCTCAAAAATGTCGCGGTTGTAGAACACCAGCGAGTTGACGATGTTGGCGGCTTCCGGCAGGACGTAGATCTCGCCGTCCAGCGTGGTGACGCCTTCGTTCAGGGAACCCGGGGAGAAGGAGTCGATGAACTCCTGGGAGAGATAGTCCGTCATGGGCTGGTACCAGCCTTCCGACACGGCGGTGCTCAGTTTGACGCCGCCAGGCAGGCAGAACAGGTCCGGCGCATCGCCGTTCTTGATGGCGGTGGTCAGCGTCTGGGTCAGCTGGTCGCCCGAGAGCATGGTGTACTCGACCTTGATCTCGGGGTGGCGCTCCATGAACTCCTGGTTGAACACCTTGCGGCGTTCCTGCGTGCTGTCGCTGGAGTCCATGATGCGCAGGGTGATGGTCTCGCCGCCGGCGCTTTCGCCGGTGGACGCCTGCCCGCTGCCGGACGCGCTGCTGCTCGCTGTGCCGCAGGCGGCCAGGCTGAACGCCATGGCGGCGGCCAGGCCCAGGCTTACGAATTTTTTCATGGTTTGGTTCCTCCTTTTTGGATCTGAGAATCAACTATTTTCTGCATTGCTCAGCTCTTTACAGCGCCGGCAATGCCGTCTACGAAGTATTTCTGCAGGGCGATGAAGATCACGATGACGGGCAGCACCGCGATGGTGGCGCCGGCGGCGATGCCGGTCCAGTCCACCACATGCTCGCCCTGCAGGGCGTACAGGCCCACGGCCAGCGTGCGCAGTTCCGGCTTGCTCAGCGTCAGGACCAGCGGCATCAGGAAGCTGTTCCAGGTCCAGATGAACTGCATGATGACCACCGTGACGATGACCGGCTTGGCCAGCGGGAACATGATGCGCGCGTAGGTCTGGAAAAAGCCGCAGCCGTCCACGATGGCGGCCTCCTCCATCTCTTTGGGAAGGCCGGAATAGAAGCTGGAGAACAGCATCAGGAACAGGATGTGGCTGCCGCCGCACTCGGCGATGATAAGGCCCAGCAGGCTGTTGGTCAGGTGCATGCCGTTGAGCAGTTCGTACACCGGGATGATGGTGAAGGTCAGCGGGATGGTGATGCTGGCCATGAACACGCCCAGCAGCGCCTTTTTGCCGGGGAAAGCGTAGCGCCCGAGCACGTACCCGGCGGCCGAAGTACACATCAGCACGATGACGACGGCGCAGACCGTGACGATGATGGTGTTGAGGAAGTACTGGCTGAAATTGGCGTTGTTCCAGGAACGGACGAAGTTTTCCAGCGTGGGGTGCTGGGGGAAGATGTTCAGCCCGCTGCCCCAGAATTCATCCTGGGTCTTGAACGAGGCCGTCAGCATCCAGACGAAGGGGTACATCCAAATGACCGCCGCCACGATCAGGAAAGCATACAATACGCATTTGGCGGAAATGCGGCGAACCTTTGCTGCCATAAAACGCGACCTCCCTTTCTGCACTCAGTCCACGCGGTGGCGCGCGATGCGCCCCTTGAGCGCGTTGCCCGCCACGCCGATCAGGATGACCGTAAAGCCGAACAGCATGGCGGCGGCGCTGGCGTAGCCCAGCCGCGGCATGCCCACCGAACTTTCGTAGGCGGTGCGGTAGACGAAGGTGCCCATCACGTCGGTGGCGAAGTAGGGGCCGCCGCCGGTCATGGTCTGGACGATGTCGAACACCTTGAGGGAGTTGATGACCGCCAGCAGCGTGATGACCCCGGCGATGGGCAGGATGATGGGGACGGTGATCTTCCAGAACACCTTCCACTTGTTGGCGCCGTCGATCTCGGCGGCTTCCACCACGTCCCGGGGCACGCTCTGCAGCGCGGCCAGCCAGTAGATCATGTAGATGCCCACGTCCTTCCACACGCCGATGAAGGCGACGGTGGGCAGCGCGGTGCCCGCCTGGCCCAGAAAGTTGACCGCCCGCTCCACGCCGAACAGCTGGATCAGCGCGTTGATGGCGCCCGTGGGGCTCCAGATGAACTGCATGATGATGCCCACGATGGACGCCGTGGTGACCACCGGCAGGAAGAACATGGTGCGGAAGGCGCCGCGGCCGCGCAGCGTCTGCTCGTTCAGCAGGACCGCCAGCAGCAGCGAGACGACGATCAGCGGCGGCACCGAGAACACCATGTACCTGAAGCTGTTGGCAAAGGCGTTCCAGAACCAGGGGTCCTGCAGCAGTTCGGCAAAGTTGGCCAGGCCCACAAAGGTCTTGGAACTGCTGATGCCCGACCAGTCCAGCATCGAGTAGTAAAAACTGGAGAGGATCGGCCACGCCTGGAAGCCGGCGTAAAACAAGGTGGTGGGCAGAACGAAGATCCAGCACCAGAGATATTGTTTTCTTCTCCGCTGTGCATGCATGTGGAGCACCTCCCGGGTTCCCTTTCTTTTTGTTTACATTGCAGAACTAACTAAGCCGGCGCGGGCCGGCCCGCTTTGTTATTGCAATTATATATCCTGTTCGTCCACTTGTCTATATTATTTCACAAAAATAAATAAATTTAGCGGATTATCCAAATATTTAGTTTATTTTCTGTGCAATACGTTCTCTTTACGTTCCGGCAGTTTTGCGTTATAATGACCTCAAAATCCCGAAATTCCCGTCTATTTAGTTATGTAATATAAATAAACTAAGCAGGCAGGCCCTCCGTTCGCCAACCCCGCCCGCGCTGCCGCGGGCCTACTATATAGGAAAAGGAGTCTTCACTGTGGTACAACTGACCTTCTCTGCCGCGCGGCCGGAGCCGCCCGTGCTCTACGCCCGGGAAGAGCTTACCCGCTACCTGACGCGGATGCTGGCCGGCGCGACGGCGGCGATCGAAGTGGAACTGGACGTGCAGCCCCCGCCGCACCCCGCCCCCGGGTGGGACGCCGCGCTGGACGACTGGTTCCACGTGCAGGCCCGGCCGGGGCGCATCGCCGTCACCGGCAGCAACGCCCGCTCGGTGCTGCTGGGGGCCTACCGGCTGCTGCACCACCTGGGGTGCCGCTTCCTGATGCCCGGGCGCCGGCACGAGGCGGTGCCCGCCCTGCGGCCGGAGGACCTGCGCGCCGACTTGCAGGAGGCCGCCGCCTGCCGCCACCGCGGCGTGTGCATCGAAGGGGCGGACAGCCTGGAGAATATCCTGGATTTCATCGACTGGCTGCCCAAGATCGGCTGCAACAGCTTTTTTGTGCAGCACCTGGAGCCGGAAGCCTTTTTGCAGAACTGGTACGCCCACAAATACAACCCGCTGCTGGCCCCCGCCCCCCGCAGCGAGGCGGAACTGCAGCGGATGTACCGCCAGATCGACGCGGCCATTGCGCGGCGTGGCCTGCTGCACCACCGGGCGGGCCACGGCTGGACCTGCAAGGCCATCGGCTTTGAGCATGTGTGCGCCAAACTGCCCGCCCCCACCGGCGCGCAGCGCCCGCTGCTGGCCGAGGTGGACGGCAGGCGGGAGTTCTGGCAGGGCGTGCCCTCCAACACCAACCTGTGCTATTCCAACCCCGCCGCCCGCCGCGCCTTTGTGCAGAGCGTGGCGGACTACGCCGGGGCCCACCCGGAGGTGGACTACCTGCATGTGTGGCTGGCGGACGAGTACAACAACATCTGCGAGTGCGACGCCTGCCGCCGCACCACCCTCTCGGACCAGTATGTGGGCCTGCTCAACGAGATCGACGCCGAACTGACCCGGCGGGGGCTCGGCACCCGCATCGCCTTCCTGCTGTACCAGGAACTGCTGTGGCCGCCGGAGCACGCCGTCCTGGAACACCCCGAGCGCTTCACGCTGATGTTCGCCCCCATCTCCCGCACGTTCGAGCGCTCCTACGCCGACCACGGCGCGCTGCCGCCGCTGCCCGCCTTCCGCCGCAACCGCATCCGCCTGCCGGAAACGGTGGAGGAGAACCTGGCCTTCCTGCGGGCCTGGCAGGAGCGCTGCCGGGTGGACGCCTTCGTCTACGACTATCCGCTGGGCAGGGCCCACTACGGGGACCTGGGGTACTGCGCCATCGCGCGGGTCATCGCGCAGGACATCGGCGCGCTGCCGGAACTGGGGCTCAACGGCTACTGCAGCTGCCAGGAACTGCGCGCGGCGCTGCCCAACGCCTGGCCCAACTATGTGATGGGGCGCATGCTGTGGGACCGCACGCTGGACCCGCAGGCCCTGCAGGAAGAATATTTCACGGCGCTGTACGGCGCCGGCGCCGCCGAAGCGCGCGACGCGCTGGAGCGGCTCTCGGCGCTCAGCTCGGCGGATTACTTCAACGGCATCGGCCCCCGGCAGGACGCGGCGCTGGCCGCACGGTTCCGCCGGGCGGCGGACGCCGCCGAAGCGCTGCGGGCGCTGGCCGCCGAAAAACAGACACTTTGCACCGATCTGCACAAAATTGCCTGGCAACTGCTTGACTATCACGCCGGATACTGTAGACTAATGGTAGAGGCCCTGGCCGCGCTGGCGCAGGGCGAAGAAAACCGGGCGCAGCAGCAATGGAATGCAGTCATGGATCATATCCGCCGGCACGAGATGGAGTTCCAGCCCTATCTGGACGTTTACCGCGTGCTGGAAGTGGCCACCAAATACACAGGATTCACGCTGGACATGCCCCGATAGGAAAGGAACTGGCTTGATGGCAACAAAGTCCTGGGGAAATGTGCGGCAGCTTTCCAACCACGCCCGCGTGCTGCGGTATATCTTTCGCAACCAGCCGGTCTCCCGCTCGGAGATCGGCCAGGATCTGAACCTGCCGCGCTCGATGGTGACCGGGATCACCGCCCGCCTGATCGAGCAGGACATCGTGCGGGAACTGGGCAAGGCGGACACGCAGGAGGACGGCGCGCCGGGCCGCCGCCGCCAGCTGCTCGGCATCCGCCCGGACGCCCGCTTTGCCGTGGGGGCGGAGATCGGCGTGCGGCATTTCCGCTTCTGCCTGACCGACCTGGCCGGGCATGTGCTGGAGGAGCTGTGCTATGCGCCCACCGAGGAGCAGATCCGCCGGGTGAACGAGACGCTCTGCCTGGGCGTGCGGCAGCTGCTGGACCGCCGCCCCGAATTGGGCGGGCGGGTGGTGGGGGTGGGCATCGCCCTGCCCGGCCACCTGAATGCGCAGACGGGGGGCATGGTCTCCCACGCGCCGCAGTGGGACGCCTTCAACCTGCGCGCCGTCGCCGACGGGCTGGACCAGCCCGTCACGGCGGAAAACAACGTCCGCGCCATGGCCTATGAGCGCTACCTGTTCGACATACAGTCCTGCCCGGAGAATTTCGTCTTTCTGCACGTGGGGCCGGGCATCTTCTGCTCCGAATTCAAGGGCGGCATGCTGACCGGCGGCAGCTATATTTCCGGCGAGATCGGGCACACCATCTCCAACCCCGACGGCCAGCGCTGCGAGTGCGGCAAAGTGGGCTGCCTGCAGACCTACGCCAGCGAGGACTGGATCATCAAAAAAGCCCGCATCATCTATGCTTCGGCGCCGCACTCGGCCCTGCGCAGCCTGGCCGGCCGCGCGGAGGACATCACGCTGCAGACGGTGCTGACCGCCTACCAGCTGGGGGACACGCTGGTCATCCAGGAACTGCGGGAGGCCGTGCGCTACCTGGCCGTGGCCGCCGCCAACCTGGCCATCATCATGGGCACCGAAAAGCTCTACCTGCACAGCCGCATGTTCCAGCACGAGATCCTGAAAAGCGAACTGAAAGCGGGGATCGAATCCCAGCTGACCTTCGTGGACAAACAGAACTCCGAGGATGTGGAGATCCTGGAATTCCACCCCGCCCGCGCCGCGGTGGGGGCCGCGGCCCTGGCCATCGACCGCCTGTTCATCTGCGACCGCTCGTGACCCCGCCGCCCCTGCGGCCTGCGGCGCTGTTTTTGCACGCAGGGCGCAGCGCTTTATACGCCCCCCGGCGCGCTATTTGCCGCCCGGCGTCCCGCAAAAGCGGGGCGCCGGGCGGCTTTTCCTCTTTTGCTCAAAAAGCATCCGGTTTTGTCCCGAATGTTGTGCCTGGGCGTCGCGGGTGCTACACTTTGACCAAAAAAATGGGACTGGTGCAATGGGTAAATGGTTGTCTTCCCCCTGCCACGCCCCAAAAGGAGGAAATCTATGCATAAACTGAAATTCCTGCCGGTGGCTTTGCTCTCGCTGATGCTGACCGCCTGCCAGCCAAAGGGGTTGGTGAACGGAGAGGTGCAGGCACCCGAATTTCCCTGGGACCGCACCTACGACGAGGTGATCGCCGATTTGGAAAAGGCGGGCGCTGATTACTCGTCCACCGATGATTGGATCGAGATCCAGGATACTAAGATCTTTGGACTGGATGCCCGGAAGGTGGAGCTTTCCTTTGGGGACGGACAGCTGGCTGCGGTGGTCGGGGATCTTTCGGTCGATGAAGAGACCGGCCTCAAAGAGATCCGCGCCGCGCTGGGCGAGCCGAAAGATGAGTTCCGTCAGATCATGTACCAATCCGAGGAGGAGGCTCCCCTGGCCTATGAGGGGGAACCCTACGATGATTATTGCTGGGCCGGAACCAATACCCTGGCAGACAACCTTCCCGAAGAAATCAAGGAGGGGTTCCGCCATTTGTTTATCGGAGACTACGAGGAGGCGCAACTGGTGGATCGGGAAGATACCACGGAGGACGGTGGCCGGGCCTGGTACGGAGCGTCCTCTGTGGACGCTGTTTTCACCAACCCCAGCAGCATTTGCCTGTATGATCCGTCTCGGGATGAGGTGATCCTCCAGCGTTACGACCTGATTTTTCAGAGCATGGTGGAAGGCTTTATGTGACCAGCCCCTCCGCGCCTGATTTGCCGCCCGGCGTCCCGCAAAAGCGGGACGCCGGGCGGCTTTTCCTCTTTTGCGCAAAAAGCGCCCAGTTTTGCGCGAAATATGGCGTGCCGCGCGCGGCGGATGGTACACTTCAGTCAGGAAAAGCGGAACGCGCGCGGCGGGGGGCGCCACAAACGTCCCCGCGCCGCCAACAAGAAGGAGGAGCCCCATGCGCAAGATGAACGCCCTGTCCCTGGCATTGTCCGCCCTGCTGCTGACCGCCTGCACCACCACCACGGCCAGCGTGAGCCCTGTATCGTCCGCAGGCTCTGTTTCCGCGGCCGGGGCGGTCTCCCGGACGGCCGCTTCCGCCCCGGCGGCAAGCGAAGAGGAGCCGGATTTCCTGGAAGCCGTGCCGATGGGGGATTTCAGCGAAGGGCTGGCCTTCGCCCGCGTCACGCTGCCCGGCGGCAAGCAGGAAAACGCCTACATCACGGCTGACGGTGAGATCGCCTGCACACTGCCCGAAGGGTACGATTACGGCTTCCCCTTCCACGAAGGGTATGCCGTGGTGCGCACGGTAGAGCGGGACGTGGGCGAGGAGGACTTTTTCTCGGTCACCAATCGGGACGAAGGGATCCCGGGCCTTTCCTTTGACGGCGTAAAGCACGGCGCCAGCGACGAGGAAGTCACCTACAACCTTATCAACACCGAGGGGGAGCTGCAGTTTACCGGCGGGCCCTACCGCTATCTGAGCCGCATGGGCAGCGGCAAGGTGCTGGCCTGGGTGGAGGAAAAGACCTACAACGGCACCTTCCAGAGCCTGTACTGGCTGGACGCCGAGGAGAACGCCACCCTCATCAGTCAGGAGGAGGGGTATTCCCCCGCGGCGCTGCCGTATCTTGATCATATGCATTACAGTGAAGGCGTCGCCCCGCTGTACAGGGAATCGTCGGGCCTGACCTACTTCGACGTCTATGACGAGAACGGCGACCTGCTGTTCACGATGGATTCCGGCGGCGCAGAGAGCATCGCCGTCAACGATCCCAAATTCGACACCTACCTGATCCGCTATATGGACCACCGCTTTGCCGAAAGCGAGGAGGACGGCATCGCCATCGCCGCCGTCTACCACCGCCCCACCAACACCATCACCCCGCTGGACCCGTATGAATACACCGGTTTCGGCTACAGTTTGGCCGACGACCCCGATCGCGTTGTGATCGCGTATTGCGGCGACCGCTTTGTGGACGGGCGCAACCTTGTCAACGCAAACGAGCAGTACCTTGGCATGGAAGGCTTTTACCTGGTGGACAGCAACTGGCACACCCTGAAGGAAGACGGCGAACTGGGGATCGCGAATATCGACTTTGCGTTCACCGGCTACGACAGCCACTGGATCGTGGCGCTGCAAAACGGCTACTACGGCCTGATCAGCACCGAGGGCGAGCTGGCCTTTGAGCCGGTCCAGACACCGTTGTCCCATCTGGGCGAAGGGCTCTTTGCCACTGGCAGCGGCGATGTGATCGACGAGAGCGGCGAGACCGTCTTTACCCTGCCCGATGGTTACAGCGCGGTGCGCAATTCCCTTGTCGACAGCGACAGCGAACCCCTTACCGGCCTGTTCCGCGAAGGCTTCGCCGTGATCCAGCCCCAGAACAGGGGCCAGCGGATGTGGATCGGGCGCGACGGGCGCGAACTGCACACGAGCGAAGATTTCGCCGCCTATGCCGCATGGCAGGAAGCCAACCCGGCCGCCGCCCCCACGCCGTCGCCCACCGCCGAACCCGAACCTGCGGCGCTGCCCCAGGTCCAGGCAGCCGACGGGCTCATCCTGCGCAGCGGCCCCGGCGACGAGTACGAAAGCCTGGGCGCCGTGCCCGCGGGCGAGATCCTGACCGTTCTGGAAGAGGTCGACGACGCCGGGGGCGCAGACTGGTCCCATGTGCTGACCTCCGGCCAGCTGGAGGGCTATGCCAGCGACGACTGCATTTATCCGCTCGATTGAACGGCCAGGCAAACGGCAAGAGCAACGGAGGTGCCTTTTGCAGATCCGATATTGTACCTACACCGACACGGGCGACCGGCCGGTGAACGAGGACCGGCTGTGCGCCTGCCGGACGCCCGCCGGCTGCTGCTTTGCGGTGGCCGACGGCCTGGGCGGGCTGGACCTGGGGGACGAAGCCGCCGAACTGGCCTGCCGCGCCGTGGCCGACTATGCGGCCATCCTGCCCGCCTTCAGCAGCCGTGCGCTGGAACAGATGTTCTTTGCGGCGCAGCAGGCCATCCTGGAGCGCCAGCACGCCCTGCACTGCGAAAGCCAGATGAAAACCACCCTCAATGTAGTGCTGGTGGGGCCGCAGGCCATCCACTGGGCCCATGTGGGGGATTCCCGCACCTACTACGCCCGGGGCCAGCGGCTCGTGCGCCGCACCTTTGACCACAGCGTGACCCAGATGCTTTCGGCCATCGGGCAGGTGCAGGAGCGGGAGATCCGCTTCCATGAGGACCGCAGCAAGCTGCTGCGGGTGCTGGGCACGCCCTGGGCGCGCTCCCAGGTGGAGGTGGAAGCCGACCTGCCCCTGGACCCGCCCCAGCAGCTGCTGCTGTGCAGCGACGGGTTCTGGGAATACATCACCGAAGAACAGATCCAGATCTGCCTGGAGGAAGCCGACGGGCCGGAACTCTGGATGGAGAACATGCGGGAACTGATCCGCCGCAACGAACACGGCCGCCCCGGTGAACGGGACAACCGCACCGCGGTGGCGGTCTGGATCGACCCGGAAGGCGGCGCAAAGGAGGAAGCATGAGCGCAACGGTACTGTATGATCCCGGCGAAGCCAGGCCTGCACGGCTGTTTGTGTGGGACGCGTCCCGCGCCCTGCGCACCGTGCCGGTGGAGTCCGGCATGACGCTGGGCCGCGCCGGGCCGGACAGCACGGCGGACCTGCCGCTGCAGTCCAGCATCGTCTCCCGCCGCCATGGCGAGATCCTGCAGCTGGACGACGGCTACTGCTACCGCGACCTGGGCAGCCTGAACGGCACCCATGTGAACGGGGTGCTGTACGGCAGCGGCGGCGCGGCGGACGGCGTGCGCCTGCAGGACGGCGACGTGCTGCGCATCGACCGGCGGGCGCTGGACCGCCCCCACCCCGACGCGGTGGTGATGGTCTTTTCCACCTCCTGGCAGGGGGGCGACTGGACCGAACTGCC
The DNA here is from genome assembly GCA_019116705.1 of Candidatus Gemmiger avistercoris. Taxonomy (GTDB): domain Bacteria; phylum Bacillota; class Clostridia; order Oscillospirales; family Ruminococcaceae; genus Gemmiger; species Gemmiger avistercoris. The sequence continues at coordinate 16,551 of DXBF01000007.1, read as the reverse complement.
CTTGAAGCCGGATACCGGCGACATCCACATCGGCCGCACCACCCCCAGGGCCGAGGGCATCAGTTTGGCCGACCCGGCGGTGTCGGGGCGGCACGCCACCTTCCGCCGCGGGGTGCACGGCTGGTCGGTGATCGACCATGACAGCAAAAACGGCGTGTATGTGAACAACCGGCGCATCACCCAGCCCTGCGCGCTGCACCCCATGGACGTGGTGCGCATGGCGGGTACCCTGTTCCTGTTCCTGGGGGACCGGCTGCTGTACAACGCCCCGGCCATGCGGCAGGACCGGCTTTCGATCCACATCGAGGAGCGCAGTGTGCGCAGCCTGTTCAAAAAGAAAGTGCTGCTGGAATCCATCGACCTGACGGTGGACCCCGGCGACCTGGTGCTGGTGCTGGGCGGTTCCGGCGCGGGCAAGACCACCTTCTTCAACGCCGTGATGGGGTACGAGAAAGCCCGGGGCGTGATCCGGCACGGGGACCGGGACCTGTACAAGGACTATGCCCGGATGAAATACGAGATCGGCTTTGTGCCCCAGCAGGATCTTTTGCGGGACGACGACACGGTGTACTACACCCTGGACAACGCCGCCCGCATGAAAATGCCCGCCGGCACCCCCGCCGCACAGCGGGAAGCGCGCATCGGCCAGGTGCTGGAGATGCTGGGCCTGCAGCGGGAACGGGGTTCGCTGGTGCGCAAGCTCAGCGGCGGGCAGAAAAAGCGGCTGAACATCGCCGTGGAACTGGTCGCCGACCCCAGCCTGTTCTTTTTGGACGAGCCGGACTCCGGCCTGGACGGGGTGATGGCCGTCAGCCTGATGCAGAACCTGCGGGTCATTGCCGACGAAGGCAAGATCGTGATGGTCATTACCCACGCCCCCGACCGTGTGGCCCACCTGTTCGACAAAGTGGTGGTGCTGGCCAAGAGCGCCCGCACCAACAGCGGCCAGCTGGCATTTTTCGGCACGGTGGAGGCGGCGCTCGCCTTCTTTGACGCCACCAGCATGGAGGGCATCGTCAAGCGCATCAACCGCCCCGACGAAAACGGCGAGGGGCTCGCCGACCATTACATCGAAAAATATGCGCGGTACAAGGAGGGGAACCCATGAGCGGCGCACAAGTATCCCGTCTTGCCCAGGTGCAGATCTACCTCGGCAAGCACTGGCGGCTGTTCGTCAACGAGCGGGGCTGGAAGGTCCTGCTCTTTGCGGCCATCATCTCGGCCATCGTCTTGCCGGTATTGGGGGGCAACATGTTCGTCTATACTGCCGAGACGTTCCAGGGGACCTTCACCCTGGTCTCGGCCTGCATCTGGATCGGCATTTTCAACTCCATCCAGTCCATCTGCAAGGAACGGGCCATCCTCAAGCGGGAGCACCGGGCCGGGCTGCACATGTCCAGCTACATAGCCTCCCACCTGATCTTCCAGGCGGGCATCTGCCTGCTGCAGGCGGGCATCCTGCTGGGCATCAGCGCGGCCTTCCTCCATTACCCCGCCGTCACACCGCTGTTCGGCAGCACCATGCTGGAATTTTTCATCACCTACTTCCTGGTGACCTATGCGGCGGACGCGCTGGGGCTGGCGATCTCCGCCATCGTCAGGACCCCCACCACCGCCATGACCGTCATGCCCTTCGTGCTGATCGTCCAGCTCCTCTTTTCCGGCATGCTGTTCACGCTGCAGGGGCCGGCCGCCCTGGTGGGCAGCCTGACCATCAGCAAATGGGGGATGAACGCCGCCTGCGTTTCGGCCGACTACAACAACCTGGAAAACACCGAGCTGGTGAACACCTCGGTGGCTTTGCAGAACATCGCCAGCCGGGAGGGCTACCCCCTGGACGGCGGGCAGGTGGACGCCCTGCTCGAAGAATACTACCAGGTGTCCGTCAACGAGGATTACGGCCACGCCGCCGCCAACCTGGCTGTGGACTGGGGCGTGCTGGCGCTGCAGGCGGCGGTGTACGGCGCGGCGGCCGTCCTGGCCCTGGAATTTGTGGACCGGGACAAACGCTGAGAGGAGGAAACACCCTATGGAACATCCCTGCACTGTCTGCCCAAACTGCTTCCAGCCCCTCGGGGACGAGGGCGTGTGCGGGCATTGCGGCTTTGAGGCAAACGGTTATGTGACCCTGCCCCACCACCTGGCGCCCGGCGCCCGCATCAAACAGCGGTACCAGGTGGGCCGCGTACTGGGGGAGGGCGGCTTCGGCATCACCTATGCAGGCTGGGACACCGTGCTGGACGTGAAGGTCGCCATCAAGGAATTCTACATGGCGGGCTATGTCAACCGCAACCACGAGGCTTCCCCCAACGTCTTCGCCACCCTGGGCGCCCACCGGGACACCTTCAACAAGAACAAGGAAAAATTCCTGAGCGAAGCGCGGGTGCTGGCCCGCTTCTATGAGGAACCCGGCATCGTCGGCGTGCGGGATTTCTGCGAGGAGAACGGCACCGCCTACATCATCATGGACTTCCTGGACGGGGTGACCCTGAAAGAATACCTGGAGGCGCACGGCCCCCTGCCCCCCGCCGAGGCGATCCGCCTGCTGCTGCCGGTCATCCGCTCGCTGCAGCACGTCCACGCCGGGGGCGTCATCCACCGGGACATCAGCCCCGACAACATCATGGTGCTGGCGGACGGCCGCACCAAGCTGCTGGACTTCGGCGCGGCGCGGGAGGTCTCCCAGACCGACATCAAGAGCCTTTCGGTGATCCTCAAACCCGGCTATGCCCCCGAAGAGCAGTACCGCAGCAAAGGGCGGCAGGGTCCCTGGACCGATGTGTACGCGCTGGCCGCCACCCTTTACCGCTGCATCACGGGGGAAGCCCCCGACGACGCCATGGAACGGATGTACCGCGACCGCCTGCCCGCCCCCGCCGATACGGCTGCCGCCTGCCCGGCGGCCATCAGCCGGGTCGTCATGAAGGCCCTGGCCGTGCGCCAGCCCGACCGTTACCAGGACATCCCGGCCTTTTTGCAGGATCTGGAAGCCGCCCTGGCCCGCCCGGAGGACGCCGCCGTCGCGGCGGACGCCCCGGCGGGCGGCGACCCCGACGGTGTGCGCACCGCCCCGCTGCAGGGCAGCGACCACACCGTGCTGGCCGACCTGGAGACCGGGCGCACCGTGCTGGCGGACCAGGCCGTCCCGGGCGAGGAAGCCGCTTTGGCACCGCAGGCCGAGCCTGCGCCGCAGCCGCAACCCAAACCCCAGCCGGAGCCGAAATCCGCGCCCGAACCGCAGCCCCAGCCCGAGCCGCAGCCCCAGCCCGAGCCGCAGCCCCAGCCCGAACCGAAACCCGGGCCGGAGCCGGAGCCCGAACCCGAGCCGGAGCCCCAACCGTCCGCCGGTGAAAACGCAGCCCCCCGGTACGCGCCCCCAAAGGCCGAACCGCCGAAGAAAGCGAAGAAAGCCGGCAAAAAGAAAGCGCCCCTGCTGCCCCTCGCGGCTGCAGCGGCCGTGGTGGTCATCGTCTCGGCGGTATTCTGGCCTAAAGGCAGCGCCCCGACGGCCCCCGCCGCCGCAAACAGCGCACCGGGCGCTGCCGTACAGGGCAGCAGCGCCGACATTTTGCAATTTTCCCTGAATGGGCAGACCTTCACCCTGCCCATCCCCCTGTCGGACCTGATCGCATCGGGCTGGGTAACGGAAGACCCCGCGTTGGAGAACGTGACCCTCGCCCCCGGAGAGAGCCGCTCCAGCGTTGTCTTGCTCAACGAATACGGCAGCATCTGGGTCTGGGTCGAAAACCAGTCTCCCCTCGAACAGCCGCTCCAGCAGTGCAGCGTGACCCGCCTGCAGGTCGCAAGCGATCTGAATGACAACTACCTGGGCGAAACGGGCAACACCTTTGCCCTGGCGCGCGGGGCAGAGTTGGGGATGGAGGAGAGCGAGATCCTGGCCCTGTATCCCGAGTTGGCCGAAAGCAGCAGCGACATCTACGAATACGATGACGGCAATGACTCCCTGCGGATCCAATTCTATGAAGGGCAACCGATCGCAGTCTACCTGAGCACCGGGCGCACCGGGGATTGGGTGGAGGCCGGGGCGTATGTTGCCGGCGAACCTGCCGAATATTCCGACGCCGCCTTCCTGAGCGACTATGCGCTGAGCGGTTTTTCTTTCACCTTCAACGGCACGGCCTGCGATGCGCCGTTGACGGTCCAAAGCCTGCTGGACGCCGGCTGGACGCTCGAGCGCGCGCCGCAGTCGCTCCCGGCCCGCAGTTCCGCCACCGTTTACCTGCGCTACGATGTGCGCACCACCCTGGCGGTACGGGCTTACAATTATACCGCCAACGCCATCGAACCGGCCTACGGCCTTCTTTCCGATTCGTTCGGCCTTGAAGTTTCCGATAACGGCTACGCCGGCAATGCCATCACCGACCCCGCCGCCAGCTTCTCGTATAAGGGAAGCGTGATCTGCACGCTGGGGGACGAAAAATCTGCCGTGCGTGCCGCCGCCGAAGCCGCCGGACTGCGGGTGGAAAACGACGCGAACAACTACGGGTTGGAGATATACGGCGCACAGGACAGCGTGGTCTATGTGTACGTATATTTCCACCAGGGCACGGCGGCAGGCTATCAGTTCATGTCCGATCCTGATGAGATGGACTTTTTGATAGAGTACTACCAGTATGAAGAAGACCCGGCAACACAGGCAGAGGAGGAATAAGATGAAACGTTGGACTGTATGGTGCGGCGCGCTGGCGCTGGCCCTGGCGCTGGCCGCCTGCGGCCGGGACGAACCGGCCCCCGAACCCACCGCCGCGCCGGAACCGGCCCCCGCCCTGACGGCCACCCCGGAAACGGCGGAATCCGCCGCCCCGGCCAATACCGCGACCCCCGCGCCCACCGCCGCCCCGGATCTGGACGCCCTGGCCGAACTGGCCCGCCAGGCCGGGCTGGAGGCGCTCGCCGGGCTGCCGGAACTGCCCGCCCCGCCCGATACCGCCAGCCTGCAGGCCGGGCTGGAAGGGCTGCTGGCCGGGCAGGACGGCGCGGGCTGGAACGCCGACGCCTACTGGATCGCCTGCCTGGATGACAGCGCCTGCACCCTGCACATCGGCGCCGGCGGCTTTACGCTGGCCCGCTACACGCTGGACGAAGGCGGCGCCATCGCGGTGAGCGAGCTGTCCGGCCAGCCCGTGCTGGACGAAAACGGCTTCTCGGTCGTGGACGGCAACGGCGAGCCGGTGCTGGCCTTCGGCTGGGAACTGCTGGCCGAGGACGGCGACGGCCTGCCCCGCCTGGATCTGGAATCCCGGAGCGGGGAAGCGCTGCCCGCCGGGGAACTTTCGTTCTACATGACCTCGGCCGCCAGCGCGGAGGAGGCCGACGCCCTCGCCCGCGGCTACCTGGAGAACCGCCAGACCCCCGACCCCGCGACCGACGACATGACCACTCTGCTGGCCGGGTACCGCGGCGTTTCCATCGTGGACGCCTGCATCCTGAACGGGCTGGACCCCTCGCTGGAAAACCGCGCGACCTACGCCGCGCACTTCGGCATTGAGGGGTACCGCGGCACGCCGGAACAGAACCTTTACCTGCTGACCTGCATGGGCGGCACGATCGCGTGACCCCGCAGCCCCGGCCGGCGTCCTTTGCCGGCCGGGTTTTTTGTGTTATAATGAAAGCAACAGGCCCCGGCGCGCCGCGCCGGGCAGAAGGGAGGCAGCATCATGAAGCCCGACGGCCATCTGACCATTGCGGTGTGCGACGACCAGCCGCTTGTGCTGCGGCAGGTGGAGCAGCAGCTGGAACGGCAGCTTGCCGGGGTGCCGCACCGCATCGTGCCCTTTTCCGGCAGCGGCGACCTGCTGCGGGCAGCCGCCGGGCAGGCCTTCCAGCTGGCCATTCTGGACGTCTGCCTGCCCGACCAGGACAGCGGCATCACGCTGGCCCAGCGCCTGCTGGCCCTGCAGCCGGACTGCCAGATCATCTTCCTGACCGCCTATGTGGCCTGCTGCCAGGATGTGTACGACGTGGCGCACGTGGCCTTTGTGCTTAAAGAGGAGATGAGCGCCCGCCTGCCGGTGGCGGTGGCCCGGGCCTGCACCCGGCTGGCCGCCGCCCCGCGGCCGGCCGGCGGCGCGCGCCTGCTGCTGGGGGAACCGGGCGACGCCACCCAGCTGTTCCAGGCTGACATCATCTTTTTGGAGCGGCGGGTGCGCACCACCTGGGTCCACACCCTGCAGGGGCAGGCCGCCACCGGCGAAAAGCTGGAATCCCTGCTGGCGCGGCTGGCCCCGGACGCCTTCTGCCAGACCCACAAGAGTTTTGCCGTCCACTGGCCCATGGTGGAGCAGTACGGCAAAACGCTGATCCGCCTGTCCGGCGGGGTGCAGGTGCCCATCAGCCGCCGCTATGCGGCGCGGGTGCGCCAGAGTTTCCTGCGCTATGTGACGGCCCTGCAGGGCGGCCCCGCCGGGGATGGGGAGGCGCCGCCATGACCGCCCCCGACCTGCGCCTGGCCGCCGTACAGGCCCTGCCGCTGATTCCGGCGTACTGGCTCCCCTATGGCTTTCTGACCCTGCTGTTCCCGCTGCGCAAGGGCCTGCGCTGGCGGGTAGGGTACGCTGTCCTGATCTTCCTGCTGATGACCCCCAAGCCGGTCCTGGACCTCTACTGGCTCATGTACGAGCGCGCGCGCTGGATCAGCATCCTGCAGGGGGTCCTGATGGCGGTCTGCATACCGCTGGGGCTGCTCGTCTTTTTCTCGGGCGATTGGCGGCCCGGGCAGTTTGCCTTTTTCCCCTTTACCTGCCTGCACTCGGTCCTCATCTTGCCGTCCATCCTGCTGCTTACCTGGCAGCCGTGGCCGCTGCCGCCGGGGCGCCTTCTGCTCGTCTCCGGGATCTTTTTTGCGGGCTCGCTGGTGACAGCGCTTTTGTCGGTCGCCTTTTTGCGGCGGTTCCTGGCGGTCGTGCGGCGGCTGCCCGGCCCGCTGATCACGGTGCTGGCCGTGCTTTCGCCGCTGCTGGGCCTCACGCTCAACATGCTGCAGGCGCTGGAAATTTTCAGCGGCCGCACCCGGGCGCAGGCCATCGTCCATTTCATCCCCTCCCTGCTGGCGATCACCGCGGCGTTCCTGGCGCTGCTGCTGGTGCTGCTGCACCGCCAAAACCGCCAGAATCTGGAGATCGCCGCCGCCTACCAGGCCATGCAGGCCGACAGCCTGCAAACCCAGCAGGCCAACGCCGAGACCCTGCGCGCCCTGCAAAGCGAACACCGCGGGCGCCTGCGCCGGTTACAAACGCTGCTGGCCGAAAACCGGGCGGACGAAGCCCTGGCCCTGCTGCGGCAGCTGACCCGGCAGGAGAACCGCGCCGTCCGCCGCTATGCCGACAACCCGGTGGCCGACGTGGTGCTGGCCGCCGCCGACCGCCGCTGCCGCGAAGCGGGGGTGCCGTTTACCATACAGGGCGCCCTGGCGCGCGACTGCCCGCTGCCCGCCGCCGACCTGGCCAGCCTTTTGTACAACCTGCTCAGCAACGCCGCCGAGGCCGCCGCCCTGGGCCCGCGGCCGGGCGATGTGACGGTGCGCTTTTCCACCGTGGCAGGGCGGCTGTGCGTGACGGTGCAGAACACCGCGCCGCCCCAGGGCCATCGCCGCCGCCCCGGCCACGGGTTCGGCCAGCAGATCCTGCGGGACATTGCCGCCCGCTACGACGGCAGCTACACCCTGACGCTGGAAAACGGCCGCGCCTGCGCGGTGGCGATGGTCCGCCTGCCGGCGCCCAACGAAACGGAGGCCCCCGATGCCGGAAGGATTCTATAGCACCGCGCTTTTGTTGTGCCTTGCCGCGACCCTGGCATGCGGGGCGGCCTTTGCGCTGGTGTACGGGATGCAGCGCCTGTATGTTTTGCACAGGATGGCGGGCCTGGCCCGGCAAAGCCGCCACCTGTACCGCGCCCTGCAGGCCGAGATGCACGACATCGAAGCGCTGCGTCTGGCCCAGCACGACGCCCGGAACGAACTGGTCGTGCTGCAGGGCTTTCTGGAACGGGACCGGCCGGAGGAAGCGGCCGCCTATCTGGAGGAACTGCTGCGCCGGGAACAGGGGCGGGCGGACGGTCCCTGATACCAGTTTTGCCGCCGTGGCTGCTTTTTCTGCCGCAGCGCTGGCCGCCGGCCGGCAAATATGCTATGCTCAGGTCAAACGGATGTGCCCATCCCTTGGCCTGTTTTTTTATGGGGATGGGCGGAAGGAGGAAACATATGGACCGCCGTATCCCTGTACTGCTGGGCGCCTCCCTGCTGGCGCTGCTGGGCCTGAGCGGCTGCGGGGGCAGCCGCATCCCGGAGGAGGAACTGACCGCCCTGCTCAACGAACAGACCTACTTCACCGAGCGTATGGCCGGGGTGGAGTCGCTGGAGATCGAGAAGCAGACCGCTGAGGATGGCGTGACCAAGATCGACGCCACCATCGTATCCCACAACGGCTTCACCCGCTATACCGACGACTGCACCATCGAACTCGCGCGCGACGAGGAGACCGAGGAATGGACCGTCACCGACCTGGGCGGCGCCGCCGTCAGCATGGAGGCCCTCTACGCCCCCGACGCCTACGCCATCGACCAGGTCATGACTGCCGAGACCTACTGCATGCTGGGCATCGGCGGCGGGGGCGAGGAGAGCGTGCTGCTGCCCGGCTACACGCTGGGGGAAGTGGCCCTCTCCAACGAAAACCCGCAGTTCCCCACCGCCACCGCCCAGATCAGCTTTGAGGGGCAGACCTACGGGTGGTTCACCTTCCACGGCAGCGCCGCGCTGCAGCTGACCTATGAGCCGGTGCGGGGCGGCTGGGAGGCCAACGCCTTCACCCCCAACGAGGACTTTTCCATCGACTGTGCGCTGGAGGGCCGCACCTATAAGACCGAGGCCTTCCGCGACCGCGAAAGCGCCAGCTACGAGTACCAGGACCATTGCTGGTATGTGACCTTCGGCGATTTTGACTGGCGGGAGGGCGGCCTTGTGGGGTGCTCGGCCCGCAAGTACAATATCGAGGAAGGGACGGATGTGGAAAGCTACCAGGACCGCTGCTACCGCATCCGCCGGCTCGCGCCTTCCCCCATCGACCTGGGCAACGCCAGCAACGATTGGGTGCTGACCATGGCGCCGGGGGACGGCGTCCGCGAGAGCTTCCCCATGCGCACGCTGGACGACCCCACGGCCACCGGCGTGGTCTTCTGGGATCACACCTCCGGCGCGGTGGACTACGGCTATGCCTGTGAGCAGGTGGACGGCCCCACGCCCGACTCCCTCACGGTGGCCGAGCCGGAGCCGGCGGCGCTGCCGGTCCCCGAGATCGCGCCTGCGGCAGAGATCACCGCCGACCCGGATGTGAAGGACATGGTCGTGACCACCTCGGGGAAAGAGACGAATTATTACGACCCAGAGACAGAGGAGCACTGGACAATCCAGTATTTTTACGATGGCCAAGGCAATCAGGTCGGCCAGATAAACTTCCGTGAGGGCGAGGTGTACAGCCGCATAAAGTACATCTATAACGCCAACAACGTCAAAACTGCCCAGTTCTTCTATACCGGGAACCAGCATACCCAGAGCCGGTACTTCGACCTGGATGGCAATGAGACTTACATGACTGCCGATCAAACGATTTATTGGGCTGACGGTACCACGGAAAAGAACTATGTTACCACGACCTCTACATATGACAGGCTGGGCCGTATCACCGCGGCAGAATCCTCTGACGGCAGTTCTACGTCCTATAATTACGACGAAGGGTCTTACCGGGGTTGGAAGCACGCACATACTTTGCTGGCAAACGGAGAGGAACTTCAATCCACCACCAACCTGCACTTTGACACCGACTGGCGACTGATCGGTGAGGAAGTGCTGGACGAGGACGGCAACATCAGCAAGATGATCGCCCATGAATATGACGAGGACGGTAATGAGGTGCGTGTGACCGTGACCGACGCCACCGGCGCTGTGATCGAACTCACGACCAGGACTTTCGACGAGTTTGGCAATGTGTTGACGGACCGCTATGAATCCCACGGCACAGTCCAATGGGATTCGGCATTCACCACCATGCCGCTCTCGGAGGCCCTGAAGGCGCAGGCCAGCTGGGGCGCGTGAGCGCCCGGCCCCTGCTCCCGCGGGGAAACCGCCCTCCTGGGCGGCCTGCGGCACAGCGCCGGAAGCCGTTCGCCGCCCGCATGAAGGCAGGTTGCGCCCCCACGGCCTTTGGGGGAAGAGGACTGTGACGGGCAGCAAAACACCATGATAAAGCGCCGGAATTTGTGTGGCATGCACAAATTCCGGCGCTGGTCGTTGTGTGGGCCAAAGAACGCCGGCCATGTTTGAAAAGGCGCACATCGTCCTGACGGCGGAGGAACAGGACGGTCTGGAGGTGGCGGACTTCGGCCTGTGGACCTGGAGCGCACCGGGCTGCAGCTGGTCACGTATGCCAACACGGAGCGCTGCTGCGCCAAAGAAATGGTCCTGTTTGCCGGGCAGACCTGCCCGGAACACCGGCTATGCTTTTTTGCTGAGGTGCAGTATAATAAGGGCAGTACAAAACAGAAATTTCACGGGGGATGACGGCCATGCAGGAAAAAATCTATCCGACGCCCTGCGGGGAGATCCATTACTGGGTCAGCAGGGCGCAAGACCCGGAAACGGCCGCCCTGGTTTTCCTTCCGGGGCTGACCGCAGACCACCGCCTGTTTGACAAACAAATTGCATATTTCGAGGGGAAATACAATGTGCTGGTATGGGACGCCCCCGGCCATGGGGCCTCCTGGCCGTTCCGCCTGGATTTTACCCTGATGGACAAGGCAAAATGGCTGGACGGGATCTTATGCCGGGAAGCCCTGTGCCGGCCGGTGATCGTGGGGCAGTCCATGGGCGGCTATGTGGGGCAGGCGTATGCGGAGCTGTTCCCCCGCAAACTGAAAGGCTTTGTGGCCATTGATTCGGCCCCCCTGCAGCGAAAGTATGTGACGGGCATCGAACTGTGGCTGCTGAAACGGATGGAGCCGGTCTACCGCCATTACCCGTGGAAGTCCCTGCTGAAAACCGGGTCGAAGGGCGTGGCCGCCTCGGCCTATGGGCAAGCCCTGATGCACGAGATGATGATGGCCTACGACGGCGACCAGGAACGGTACGCCCGGCTGTCGGGGCATGGGTTCCGGATCTTGGCCCAGGCCATGGAAGCCGGCCTTCCCTACGAACTGCAATGCCCGGCGCTGCTGATCTGCGGAGAAAAGGACCGCGCCGGTTCCTGCATCCGCTATAACAAAGCCTGGCACAAAAGCACCGGCATCCCGCTGGTGTGGCTCCCCGGAGCCGGACACAATGCCAATACCGATGCGCCGGACAAGGTGAATGCGCTGATCGGGAAGTTTGTCGAGGGGTTGTGACGGGAAGAGGGCGCGCGCTTCCGGGTACGCTTTCCCTTGTTCGGTGCAATCCGATATTCTATAGTGGGATCAGATCCATGGAGCATCCACTTTATCGGATGCCCTAAACGGTATACCGAAATTGTTTATGGTATGAAAAACGCCGAGGGAGGGATTGGATTGAAGAAAGATTCCGAACGACAGCAGTTTGAGAAAGCCTTCCAGGACAGGATCGGTCGTACCCCGGCCGAATTCATTCAGCAAAAGTTGGCCAACGGCACAGAGCCGAAAACCATCCGGTATCAGTACGAAATGATGGCTGCGGAAATCGCACGGCAGAATTCTTGTACCGCCCCATCTTTCGACCTGTATGCTTCTCTCAAAAAGAAAACGTACCGCAAGCTGGTCCGTGACCGCATCCCGGAGATCATCGAGGCTTCCGGCAAGACCTGCACCTGGGAGACCCTCTCCGATGATACCTACCTTCAGCTGCTGGACGAGAAGCTGAACGAGGAACTGGCCGAATACCAGAAGAGCAAATCTCTGGAAGAACTGGCCGACCTGCTGGAAGTCATGGGCGCTGTCGTGACCGCCCGGGGTTGGACCTGGGACGAACTTACCGCACTGCGCAAAGAGAAGCGCCGGCAGCGCGGCGGATTTGCCAAGAGGATTTTGCTGAAGGAAGTGCTTTCCGCATCCTCCGGGCACCCGCAGAATGCCGGGAAGCCCTGGAGCAAAGCAGAAGAATCCCTGCTGTTACAAGAATTTCGCCGCGGCACGGATATTCCCGGTTTGGCACAGCATCATGGCAGAACGGAAAAAGCCATTCGCAAACGGCTGGAACTGTTGGGCGAAATAGAAGCCTGCAGCGAATGAGGTCCCGGTATGGCTGTATATCACGCACTCTCCGGCAGCGCTGCGGAGGACCTTTTCATCGATCTGTTCAGCGAAGGGTTCGGGTTCCTTTTTCCAAGAGAACGGGTTGAAATCCTGCAAAGAAAAGAGCCGCTTCAAATTTGAACCGAACCAGTAAAAACGGACAATAGACAAAACGCCCCCTGTGTAGGAAAATGTAACTATACAGGGGGTGTTCGAATGTCACGAAGGAAATACACACATATATCATAGTCTCTTTCATTGGGCAAGAGGACCGTCTGCATTGCGTTCCCGCAGTTTGTGTGGTATAACTGAAGCAGAAGATCATGATGGGAGCCAGACCAATGGAACAGGAAAAAACAGAACGCAAACCGCTGGGCGCACGGGTCGAGGAAGAACTGATGGCCTATATCCTCGGCATGCCTGTTGCCGTCGGCGAAAAACTGCCCAACGAATTTGAGTTGGGCCAGATGTTCCAGGCCGGGCGCAGCACCGTGCGGGAAGCGGTCAAAAGCCTTGTCACCCGCGGCATTCTGGAAGTACGCCGCGGCGACGGGACCTATGTAAAGAGCCACCGCAGCCTGGCGGATGACCCCCTGGGGCTTTCCCGGCTGGATGACAAGTACAAGCTGGCCCTGGAACTGCTGGAGGTGCGGCTGGTCCTGGAGCCGGAGATCGCTGCATCCGCAGCCGCCCATGCCACCGCGCAGGACAAAGCCGAACTGAAAGCCTTATGCGACGAGGTGGAACAACTCTGCCGGACGGGGCGCGACCACATTCCCCAGGACATCGCTTTTCACACCTGCATCGCGCGATGCAGCCAGAACCGGGTGATGGAAATGCTGGTGCCCATGATCAACACGGCCGTCGCCACCTTTGCCAGCCTGACCCACCGTTCCCTGCGGCAGGAGACCATCGAGACCCACCGCGCCGTGACCGACGCCATCCTGGACGGGGACGCCGTAGGCGCGCGCTGCGCCATGGTCACACATCTGGCCTGCAACCGGCAGGCGATCCTTGCGCTCTGGAAGGAGCATCAGTCACATGCGTCGGGCGGTGGACCGGCAGCGGACGGTACCTGACAGCGTCCGCCTGCATCGGAAGAGGGGGAAGTCCGCCCTCTTTCTTTTTTGCCCTTTTGTCAGCTTTAGGCAAAAATACATCTGATGTATATTGCATTTTCTCTTGAAATCTGCTAGATTATAGCCGATAAGGTGTGATGTATCCGCGTTTACAGCCTTGCCGCCCGCCGTTCCGCATCACACCGCCGCCACTATATGGATGAAAGCGAGGAGTCTCCCATGGAATGTCTTATCAGCCAGAAAATGCGCACCCTAGCCCCTGAACTCGACCCGCTGCGGATCGGCACCGGCTGGAAGCCGGAAGACCTGGCAAAGCCCCAGGTCATCATCGAGAGCACGGCTGGCGACAGCCACCCCGGCAGCGGGCACCTGCCCACGCTGGTGGAGGAAGTGCGCCGGGGCGTCGCCGAGGCGGGCGGCCACGGCGCGCGCTATGCCTGCACCGACATCTGCGACGGGGAAAGCCAGGGCACCGACGGCATCAACTACAGCCTGGCCAGCCGGGAGATCATCGCCAATATGATCGAGATCCACGCGGGCGCCACCCCCTTCGACGCCGGGGTCTACCTGGCCAGCTGCGACAAGGGCATGCCCGCCAACCTGATGGGCTGCCTGCGGGTGGACATCCCCTCGGTGGTGGTGCCGGGCGGCACCATGAACGCCGGGCCCGAGATGCTCACCCTGGAACAGCTGGGCATGTACAGCGCCAAATTCGAGCGCGGGGAAATTGACGAGGCCAAGCTCAACTGGGCCAAGCAGAACGCCTGTCCCAGCTGCGGCGCCTGCAGCTTCATCGGCACTGCCTCCACCATGCAGATCATGGCCGAAGCACTCGGTCTGGCCCTGCCCGGCAGCGCCCTGATGCCCGCCACCAGCCCGGATCTGCTGGACTATGCCCGGCAGGCGGGCCGCCGCGCCGTGGAGATGGCAGGCCACGACGAGATGCGCCCCAGCCGCATCGTCACGATGGAAAGTTTCGAGAACGCCATCCTGGTGCACGCGGCTATCTCCGGCTCCACCAACTGCCTGCTGCACCTGCCCGCCATCGCCCACGAACTGGGCATCGAGATCACCGGCGACACCTTCGACCGCCTGCACCGCGGCGCCCACTACCTGCTGGACGTGCGCCCCGCCGGGCGCTGGCCCGCCGAGTGCTTCTACTACGCGGGCGGCGTGCCCGCCATTATGGAGGAGATCAAGGATCACCTGCATCTGGACGTGATGACCGTCACCGGCAAGACCCTGGGGGAAAACCTGGCCGAACTCAAGGCCAACGGCTTCTACCAGCGCTGCCAGAAGTGGCTGGACCAGTTCAACGCGCGCTATGGCGTCCATATCACCCGGGAGGACATCATCCGCCCTTATGACCAAGCCATCGGAACCGACGGTTCCATCGCCATCCTCAAGGGCAATCTGGCCCCCGAAGGCGCGGTCATCAAGCACACCGCCTGCCCCAAAGAGATGTACAAGGCCGTCCTGCGCGCCCGCCCCTTCGACAGCGAGGAGGAATGTCTGGCTGCCGTATTGCACCACGAAGTGCAGAAGGGCGACGCCGTATTCATCCGCTACGAAGGCCCCAAGGGCAGCGGCATGCCCGAAATGTTCTACACTTCGGAAGCCATCTCCTCCGACAAGGAACTGGGCCGCAGCATCGCCCTCATCACCGACGGGCGATTCTCGGGCGCTTCCACCGGCCCCGTCATTGGCCATTGCAGCCCGGAAGCCGTGGACGGCGGTCCCATCGCCCTGGTGGAACAGGACGACCTGATCGAGATCGACGTTTTTGCCCGCAAGTTGAACATCGTGGGCGTTCAGGGCCAGCGCAAGACCCCCGCGGAGATCGACGCCATTTTGGCCGAGCGCCGCGCCAAATGGCAGCCCAAACCGCGCAAGTACACCAGGGGTGTGCTGCGTCTGTTCAGCGAGCTGGCCGCCAGCCCCATGAAGGGTGCGTACCTCGATTATAAGGATTGAGCGCCGCCCACAGCTTCCCCATCCCACTGATTTCTCCGGCAGTCCCCTGCCGGGGATTTTTCGTTTGTAAAAAGATGAGCGCCTGCCCCATAGGCCATAGAAAGGCCGTGGGCAGGCGCTCCAATTTTAGGGGAACTGTTTCTGATACGAACAACAGCGGCGGAGATACTTAGCCGCGTTTTATGGTTCGATCCATCCTAACGGCCTAGCCGTTCGCTGTCAGTCCCTTCGCCGGGGGACGCACCTTGTTTTCGGGTGCCTTCATTCTACCCCGGCGGGAGTGGTCAGGGAAGTTCCGTTTGGTACATAAGTATATAAGGCAAAGTACAATGCTGATACATCCGCCGATGGTGGCCGGTACAGGGGCTTCATAGTAAGTTGATTTATCCGAGAAGAACATGGACACACGATATGCGAAGCTGCCCGGAATGATAAAACCACTTTCTGAACCGATGAACAGGCAGGATGCAAAGCCATAGGGTACGCCCCCGGGGCGCGAACGTTGGCCGCTGCTGCGACCTGTTTACCGCCTGCGCAGGGCGGCGGCCAGGGCGATCAGGCGGCCTGCGCAGGCGCGCACGTCGGTTTCAGCCAGGCGGCCGTCGGCCAGGGCGGCCCGGATGTCGGCGTCATCATGGGGGTTGCCCGGCATGATGACGTCGTTTCCGGCGGCGGCGCAGCGCCAGGGCTCGCTGCCGTCATCGGGCACGGTGGTGTTCCAATCCGACATGACCAGGCCGGCAAAGCCCCATTCCTGCCGCAGCACGACGGTGCACAGGTCCCGGCTGTTGGCGGCGTGCACCCCGTTGATGCAGTTGTAGGCGGACATGACGGCGGCCGGCGCGGCGGTTTTGACCGCGATCTCAAACCCGCGCAGGTAGATCTCCCGCAAGGTGCGCTCCGGCACCCGGGCGTCCACCGCCATGCGGTTGTCCTCCTGGTTGTTGCAGGCGAAGTGCTTGAGGGTCACCCCGTGCCGCCCGGATTCCTGCACGCCGGCCGTGATGGCCGCCGCCAGCGTGCCGGTGAGCAGCGGGTCCTCGGAATAATACTCAAAGTTGCGCCCGCACAGCGGGTTGCGCTGGATGTTCATGCCGGGGGCCAGCCACAAATCCACCTGGAACTCGTCCATCTCGCGGCTGACGGCGCGGCCCACCCGGGTCAGCAGTTCGGGGTCCCAGCTCTGGGCCAGCGCGGTGCCCACCGGGAAGGCCGTGCAGAACTGGTAGTAGGTGTCGGCGCCCTCGTG
>DXBF01000001.1 GCA_019116705.1 Candidatus Gemmiger avistercoris | reverse complement strand
ATGGTGTCCTTGGTGGCGAACCACAGGTCCTGTCTGGTGTCTACGGCGTACTGGAAGCAGGAGCGGGCAAAGGAGGTGATGGACTGGTCGGTGTTGAACTGGGCCTGCAGCACGCCGGGACCCTCAAAGCGGTGCACGGTCTGCCAGTGGGCGGTGCGGCGGTGGTCGTCGCTGGTGAACACCAGTTCCGCCTTGCCGGGGCCGGGTACGCGGTACTCGGTGGCGCGGTAGACGTCGCCGAAGGCATGGCGGGCGATGGTAATGGGCTGCTTCCAGGTGCGCACCACCGGCGAGATGCCCTTAACCATGATGGGCGCGCGGAACACCGTACCGTCCAGAATGGCGCGGATGGTGCCGTTGGGGCTCTTCCACATCTGGGAAAGGTGGTATTCCTCCACCCGCTGGGCGTTGGGGGTGATGGTGGCGCACTTGACGGCCACGCCGTACTTTTTGTTGGCGTTGGCGGCGTCCACCGTCACCTGATCCTGCGTTTCCTCCCGGTGTACGAGGCCCAGGTCGTAGTACTCGGTTTTCAGATCCACAAAAGGCAGGATGACCTCGTCCTTGATCTGCTGCCACAGGATGCGGGTCATCTCGTCGCCGTCCATTTCCACCAGGGGGGTGGTCATTTTGATCTTTTCCATCGCGCGTCCTCCGTTTCTGCTTCTGCCGGTATTGTTTTGCACAGTATTCATTATACTGCCTGCGGCGCGTTTGCGCAAGACAAAACCACGCCGCGCGGGCGCTTTTTCCCCAAAAGGGGCGGCTGCACGGCAGACTGCCTGTTGTGGAGGGGACCGCCGTGTGCTATAATAAGGAAGCCGCCTCCCGGCAGCAGAAATCCGTCAAAGAAGGGATCTCCATGAAGTTTGTTTCTCTCGTTTTCAGCCCCACCGGAGGCACGCAGAAAGCAGCCGGGGCGCTCACTGCAGGCTGGCAGGGGCCGGCGCAGCAGCTGGACCTGACCCGTATGGATTTTGACGGTTCCGCGGCAGGGCTGACGGCAGGGGATCTTGCGCTGATCGCGGTGCCTTCTTTCGCAGGGCGGGTACCCGCCCTGGCCGCGCAGCGCCTGGCGGGGGTGCGGGGCAACGGCGCCTGCTGCGCTGTGCTGGCAGTGTACGGCAACCGTGCCTATGAGGACACGCTGGCAGAACTGTATGACCTTGCCGTGCAGTGCGGGTTCCGTGTGATCGCCGGGGTGTCTGCGGTGGCGGAACATTCCATCATGCACTGCTACGCCGCAGGGCGGCCGGATGCCCGGGACCGGGCCGAACTGCAGGCGTTCGGGCGCCGTATTCTGGAAAAGGCCCGGCGGGGCGACACCGCCGCGCCGCAGCTGCCCGGCAACCGCCCCTACAAGCAGGCGGGGGCTGCGGCCATGGTGCCTGCGGCCGGGGCGGCCTGTACCGGGTGCGGCTTTTGCGCGGAAAAATGCCCTGCAGGGGCGATCCCGCGGGAGGCCCCTGCGGTGACCGACGCCGCCCGGTGCATCTACTGCATGCGCTGCGTTTCGATCTGCCCGCAGCACGCGCGCCATACCGATGCGGAAAAGGCGGCCCTGCTGGCCCGGAAATTGCAGCCGGTATGCCAGACCCCCAAAACCAATGAACTGTTCCTGTAAAGGCCGCCTGCGCCGTGCTCCGGCAAAAAAAGTGCGGATTTTTCAAAAAAGTGCTTGACATTTCGCGGCAATCTTGCTATAATCATAAAGCTGTCAGGAATGACAGCGAACATGTGGGGGTGTAGCTCACCTGGGAGAGCGCCTGCATGGCATGCAGGAGGTAAGGGGTTCGATCCCCCTCATCTCCACCACAGCAAGATCCGGGCCGTGTTGCCAGACACGGCCCGGATCTTTTGTTTTTAGCCAGGGCGCCGCGGGCTGCCCAAAAGGAGGAACCCATGCTGGAAGTGTTGAGAGAAGCCGTCTGCCGTGCCAACCGGGAACTGCCGGAACGGGGCCTGGTGCTGTATACCTGGGGCAATGTTTCGGGCATTGACCGGTCGCAGGGGCTGGTGGTCATCAAGCCGTCCGGCGTCCGTTACGATGCGCTGGCCCCGGAAGATATGGTGGTGGTGGACCTGGACGGCCATGTGGTGGAAGGGCGGCTGAACCCCTCCTCCGACACCCGGACCCACCTGGAACTGTACCGCGCGTTCCCGCAGATCGGCGGCATCGTGCACACCCACAGCACGTACGCGGCCGCCTGGGCGCAGGCCGGGCAGGACATCCCCTGTTACGGCACCACCCACGCCGATTATTTCTACGGCCCGGTGCCCTGTACCCGCAGTCTGACGGCG
The DNA here is from genome assembly GCA_019116705.1 of Candidatus Gemmiger avistercoris. GTDB lineage: Bacteria > Bacillota > Clostridia > Oscillospirales > Ruminococcaceae > Gemmiger > Gemmiger avistercoris. The sequence goes on along the minus strand of DXBF01000001.1, from coordinate 18,608 downwards.
GAGGAGGTGGCGGGCGATTATGAGGCCGAGACCGGCAAGGTCATCGTCGGGACTTTCCGTGACCGCGGGCTGGACCCGGCGGCGGTACCGGGCGCGCTTTGCCGCAGCCACGGGCCTTTTGCCTGGGGCCGCGATCCCGCCCAGGCGGTCTACCATGCCGCCGTGCTGGAGGAACTGGCCCGCATGGCGCTGCTGACCCGGCAGATCGACCCGGCGGCGGCGCCTGCGCCCGCCTATGTGCAGGACAAGCATTACCAGCGCAAACACGGCCCCCACGCCTATTACGGCCAGGGGCAGGAAATATAAAAAACACCGGGAAGCGCCGCTTCCCGGTGTTTTTTGTCTTGCGGCAGGTCAGACGGTGTGGAAGCCCACGCCTTCAACAAAGCGCAGGAAGGCATCCTGCCCGGTTTTGTCCTGCTTGAACACGCCGGCATTCTCCAGCACGTGGCTGAACACCGTGCCGATCTCCTGCTTGACGGCGTTGTTCGCGTCCTGGGGGGCCATGGCGGTGCCGTACTTGGCGATGAGTTGGTCGATCCAGTCGGCATGCACCGCCAGGGGAGAGCCTTCCTCGCGGCTGGTGTTGGGACGCTGTCCGGCCAGGATCTCGGCGATCTGCGCGCCCTGGTCCTTCAGGCGGGCGGGCAGAATGGCCAGACCCATGACTTCGATCAGGCCGATGTTTTCCTTCTTGATGTTGTGGTATTCCTTGTGGGGGTGGAAGATGCCGTCGGGGTATTCCTCGCTGGTGCGGTTGTTGCGCAGGGCCAGGTCCAGGATGTAGCCGTCGCTCTCGTCATAGTGCAGGATAGGCGTCACGGTGTTGTGGGGCGTGTCGCCGGTATGGGCCAGGATGCCCACGCTCTCGTCGGTGTACTCCCGCCAGGCGGAGAGGATGTTGTTGGCCACGATCTGCACCTGCTGGCTGCTGCGGCCGATCAGCCGCACGGTGGATACCGGCCAGTTCAGGATACCGGCCCGCACGCCGGGGTAGCGCACATCGGCCAGCGGCGTGGCGATGGAGGCCTTCTGCATGGGGAACACATAACGCCCGCCCTGGAAATGGCTGTGGCTGAGGATGCTGCCGCCCACGATGGGCAGGTCGGCGTTGGAGCCGCAGGTATAGTGGGGGAACTGGGAGACGAAATCGAAGATCTCGGCCAGGGTCTGGCGGTCCATCTCCATGGGCTTGTGGGTCTCGTGCAGCATGATGCAGTGCTCATGGAAGTAGGCGTAGGGGCTGTACTGCAGATAGAACTGCTGCCCTGCCAGCGTGATGGGCACGATGCGGTGGGTCTGGCGGGCGGGGAAGTTGATGCGCCCTGCGTAGCCGATATTCTCCTTGCAGAGCATGCAGGCCGGGTAGCCGGACTTGGGCTGCAGGCGTTCCAGGGCGATGGTCTTGGGGTCTTTTTCGGGTTTGGTCAGGTTGATGGTGATCTCCAGTTCGCCGTAGGGCGTGTCGGAGGTCCACTGGATGTTCTGGGCGATCTGCGCCGTGCGGATGTAGTTGGAGACCACACACAGGTCGTAGAACCAGTCGGTGGCCGCCTTGGCGCCCTTGCGCTCGTAGAGCTTTTTGAACTTCTTGCAGACCTCGCTCTCCCGGGGCATCAGCGCGCCCATCAGCCGGGTCTCGAAGTTGATGCGGTACTGCAGTACAGAGCCGTCAAACAGTTCTTTCCGGGCAGCCAGTTCCACCATCTCGTCCAGCAGTTTGGCGGGGGTGTCGAACTGCTCTTTCGGGGGCTTGGCCTCGCAGGGGGCGCTCAGGCCCAGCAGGTCCAGCAGCGTGTTGCGCGCCACCAGAATGTCCAGGTCCTTGATGAGCTTGTGTTTGCGGCCGAAACGCAGCAGGCGCTCCACGTCCAGCGCCAGCCGTGCGTCGCGCTGTTCCGCAGTCAGGGACGTGCAGTCGAATTCTTCTTTTGCCATAATTGCCCTCCTGTAGCGATGTATTTTTGGTCTGTTTGTACTAACCATACCGCAAAAATCCTCCGTTTTCCATGGCGCTGCGTGCCATGGTTTTGCAGTTTTCATGCACGAGGGGGCTATTCCAGGTATTCGCTGCTGACCCAGCCCACCGGCGGCCAGCCGTCCGGCAGAATCACCAGCACCCAACCCTCCACCGTGCTGCTGCGGCCCAGTACCGTGACGGCGGTGCCGGGGGCAAGGTCGCTGACCTTGTCATAGCCGGTGCCCGGCCCGGAACGGACGTTCAGTGTGCCCTCCGATGTGGTGGTGCGGGTGGCGCCCGCCTCGTCCCACACATCGGGGTAGGCGTACTCGATGGGCACCCGGGATGCTTCATGGGGCAGGGCGGGGGCGTCGGGGATCGTAGGCGGGACTGCATCGGGCAGACGGAAGCTGTGCCAGCCATCTTCCAGCCGGAGCCAGCCGGTCTGCCCGTCCCACACAAGGCCGGCGTAGGTGCAGGGGACCCGCTCTTGCCCGGTGCTGTCCAGCAGGCCGAATTTCCCGTCCCGGCAGACGGCGGCAAAGCCGTTCAAAAGGGGACTGGACGTGGACGGCTCCTGGCCGGAGGATTGGGTGGCGTAACCGTAGGTGCCTTCATAGCAGGGGGCGGTCACCTCGTGGCCGGTGCGGTCCAGGTAGCACCAGCGCCCGTCCCGTTGGGCAACAGCCAGGGCTTCATGGCCAAAAGGCAGGGCTGTTTGGTAGCTTTGGTCGTTCAGCGGGGTGCCGTCCGGCAGGCGGTAGCGGTAGGGGGTGTCGCTGCCTTCGGGCAAAAGGATGCCCTCCTCGCCTTCGCTCAGAACGGCGTCCCGGGCGGGGAACAGGCCATCGTAGTCCGCCGCCAGGGCCGGGGCAATGTGGGTGGGGGTGCTGGGACCGGTGCTGCCGCTGTAGTCACACAGGCGCTGCAGGTCGGTCAGCCAGTAAAACTCCTGGTAGTACCCGCCGTGGCCGTCGCACAAGTGCCCGCCGCCCAAGCTGCGCAGCTGTGCATCCAGTTCACGGTCGCTGTCGGGGGCTGGCTCGCTGCGTTCCACGTGCCAGGCGGGGTCGTCGTCTGTTCCTAAAAAGCATCCGTTTACGGGGCTGTCGTAGACGCAGGGCAGCAGTTCCTGGCCGTCGTTGCGCAGCAGCCCCCAATGTTCACCCTGGCGCATGGTGTAATATCCCTGCATCGGGCTCTGGTCCGAAAAGATCGCAATGGGGCGTATCTCCTCATAGTCCAGCACGTCACCGCCAGTGGGTTCCAGCCCCGCGGGCAGCGCGGCAGCCTGCTCCGGCGTGGCGGTCCCGGGGCTCTCGACGGCGGCGCTCTCCGGCGTCGAGGCGGCGGGGGACTCCGTGCTGGTGGACGGGCTGGCTGACGGGGCGCAGGCGCAGAGCAGCAGGGTCAAGGCAAGGGACGAGACGGCACGTTTCATGGCGGCGCCCTCCTTTCAGATGGGAAAACTGTACAAAAAAACTTGCTTTCTTGCCTCTATTGTCGCATGTTGACGGCCCGTTGTCAATAAAAGATCCCCCGCCGGGAAAGCCCTGGCAGGGGAGGAAAAGCGGTTATTTTTTCAGGTCGCTGAACAGGTCTTTGCGGTAGACGCCGCCGGCGATCAGCTGGGCAAAACTGTCCACCACGGTCTGCTTGTCCTCGGCGTACGTCACGCCGAACCAGCGGTCGTGGGTGGGCAGGACCTTGACGCTGACTTTGCCTTCCTGCAGCAGCTCGTCGATGTAGATGGGCAGCAGGTACTCCGATTTCAGCGGGTTGCCGGGGGCGGTCTTGGCAAAGAACTCCCCAAAGCCCTGCTCCAGCAGGTCCACGAAAGCGGGGGTCAGGCCCCACATGTTCATCGAGACCAGGCTGTCGATGTCGATGGCTTTGCCGCCCGCCGCGGCGCCGTCCGCCGTTTTTTCGATGCCGCTGGTCTCCAGCACGCCGGTCAGGTAGTGGTCGGCGTTCATCTGGCAGATGCCGCGGGTCACGGCGCCGTTGTCGCTCAGGGTGTTTTTCAGCACGAAACCGGCCATGCACAGGCGGCCCGGCTGGGCGGGGTCATACCCCTGCAGAAAGTCGTGCAGCTGCACGAAGGCTTCCTTGCCGTAGTAGTCGTCGGCGTTGATGACGGCGAAAGGTTCCTGCAGCAGCCCCTTGCAGGCCAGCACAGCCTGCCCGGTGCCCCAGGGCTTGGTGCGGCCTTCCGGCACCGTGTACCCGGCGGGCACGTCCGCCAGGGACTGGAAGGCGTAAGCCGTCTCCACGCCGAGGTCCCGGCAGACCGCCTCGATGCGGTCGCCGATGGCTTCCTTGAAAGCCTCCTCGATGTCGCGGCGGATGATAAAGACGATTTTGTCGAAACCGGCTTCAATGGCATCATGGATGGAATAATCCATGATGATCTCGCCGTTGGGGCCTACGGCTGCCAGCTGTTTGATGCCGCCGCCGTAGCGGGAGCCGATGCCGGCTGCCATGATCACCAGAGCAGTTTTCATTAGAGGGACCTCCTGAATATGATATTGTGCCTCGGGGGCACGCCCTGCGGCCGGACCGCAGGGGGAAGATCAGAAACCCATCATCAGCGCATTGAGGAACGCAGGGCCCGCCATATAGAAGAAGGCGACCTCCAGCATCATCAGAACGCCGAAATACAGCACCGCCGCCAGCATGCTGGTGCCGCCGCTGCGGGCCAGCGCTTCGGCGCGCTGGGGGCCGTCGGCCACCTGGGTGCAGACCCGTTCGATGCGGCCTTTGGCGTGTTTCTCATACAGGGAAAGAGAAAACAGCGCCAGCGCGACCCGCAGTACGGCGGAAAGAACGTCGCACACCGTGATGGCGGGGTTGAGCCAGCCCAGCGGCATGCTGCCGAAGAAATCCGGGTTGTAGTAGGCGATGGTCCCCATCAGGCCCGGGACGGCCAGCAGCATGGTGAGGACCCCGGTCACGACGCCTTCTTTCCACATTTTGCGGTAGAGCAGATAGGCCGGACCGAAGAAGAAGGCCGCAAAGGAGAACGAGATCCTGCGTTTGGTCTCGCTCATGCGGAAAAACTGCATCAGATAGTACATCGGGCTGCGCCCCACGAATGCGGCCCAGTCCCGGGCGCGGATGCCGTCGATCGGGTCGTCGGGGCCGACCTCCCGGCGGTAGATGCCGCCGTCCGCTCCGGCGCTGTAAGCGTCGATGTGCGGGCCTTGCCCGGCGCTGCGCGGGGGCGCGTAGCCGCCCGCACCGGGGGCGCGGGCATAGATAGGTCCTTCGTCGTGCTTCTGTGCCGCGCCGGGTTCTGCATCGCCGCTTTGCGGCAGCGGTACGCCGCAGTGGCTGCAGCGCGCTGCGCCGGGTTCGTTGTGGGTCCCGCAGTTGGGGCAGACGGCTTCCGCGGCAGCGCTCTCGGCCTCGGGGCCGAATTCCGGCTTCCATTCAAAACCGGCGGCATGCTCCGACTGGTGCATGCAGGCGCCCGTCTTCTGCCAGCAGGCCCGGTGGTAGGGGGTGCCGCAGTCGGGGCAGACGACGATGTCGTCATCGTCGGTAAAAGCCTGTTCGCAGACAGGGCAGTGGTTTCCAGTATAACGTGCCATGTGTTTGTTTCCTCCCAATAGCATAGAGCCATTATACCGCATCGTATCAGTAAATGCAAAGAAATTTCTATGAAGTTTCCCGTTCCATGAGCCTTTTGCGGGCCGTTGGCCCTCTTTACAAGCCCCCCGCGATAGGGTATACTACTATTATGTGAATTTATGCCAACCAAGGGGTAACGATATGATCACCATTGAAGAACTGAAAGCAAAGCTCGCCGGGATGCAGACCTCGGTGGACGACCTGCGCGACGCGCTGTCCATCGAAGCCAGCGAAAAGCGCCTGGCGGAGCTGGAACACCAGATGACCCTGCCGGGGTTCTACGACGACCAGGCCAAAAGCCAGAAGGTCATCGGCGAGATGGGGGAAGTCAAGAACAAGCTGGACCGCTTCGGCAAGCTGTCCACCCAGTTTGAGGAAGCACAGACCCTGCTGGAGATGATCGAGGAGGAGAACGACCCTTCCCTGACCAGCGAGGGGGAGCAGGCCGTGGAGGATGTGGAGAAGGCCATCGACGAACTGCAGCTGATGACGATGCTCAACGGCGAGTACGACCACAACAACGCCATCCTGACCTTCCACGCCGGCACCGGCGGCACCGAGGCCCAGGACTGGGCCGCCATGCTCTACCGCATGTACACCCGCTGGGCGGAGGCCCACGGCTACAGCGTGGAGGTGCTGGACGTGCTGGACGGCGATGAGGCTGGCATCAAGTCTGCTTCGATGATGGTCAAGGGCGCCAACGCCTACGGCATGCTCAAGAGCGAGAACGGCGTGCACCGGCTGGTGCGCATCAGCCCCTTTGACGCCAACGCCCGCCGCCAGACCAGTTTCGCCAGCCTGGAAGTCATGCCGGAACTGGACAATAACATCGAGATCGAGATCAACCCGGCGGATATCGAAATGCAGGTCTACCGCTCTTCGGGCGCGGGCGGCCAGCACATCAACAAGACCTCCTCGGCAGTGCGCCTGATCCACAAGCCCACCGGCATCGTCACCAGCTGCCAGACCCAGCGCAGCCAGCTGCAGAACCGCGAATATGCCATGCAGATGCTGAAAGCCAAGCTCTACCAGATCGCGCTGCAGCAGCACAAGGAAAAGATCGACGACATCAAGGGCGTGCAGAACGAGATCGCCTGGGGCCACCAGATCCGCAGCTACGTCTTTATGCCCTACACGCTGGTCAAGGACCACCGCACCAACTATGAGAGCGGCAACGTGCAGGCGGTCATGGACGGCGACCTGGACGGCTTCATCTACGCCTACCTCAAGGCGAGCTCCCGCGGGGAACTGCAGGAGGTATAATACAGTATGGGTAAAAGCGGCATGCAGGGTACTGCATGCCGGAGCTTGTCGAGAAACTCGACAAGCTCCAAAAGGGGCAACAGTCGCGCACGGCGGAGCCTGACGCTCCTGTTTCCCCTTTTGGGAACCCTTTCGACAAAATTTTACGGCAAATCGCGCAATCGGCCTGTGGCCTCCTACACAATTTGCCGTAAAATTTCCCTGTATGTGTTGCCAGCGTCGGCGCATGTCCGCCGCTGGCAACGGATTTTTAATCTTTTTCGACAGTATGCGGCATGCAGGGTACTGCATGCCGCTTTTTCTGCCTATATTTGTTCATAATCGGCTGTTATACTGGAACACAATACGGAAAAGAGGTGTGCCTATGCCAGCGATCCGGGGGTTGTCGTCCGCCGAAGTGGCGGCGCGGCGGCAGCAGGGGAAAGTCAATCGCCCGCCCAGTTCCCCCACCAAGACGGTGGGCCAGATCGTGCGGGATAACCTGTGCACTTATTTCAACCTGGTGTTCTTGGTGCTGGCGCTGATGCTGGCCGCAGTGGGCTCCTGGCTGAATATGGGCTTCCTGGGGGTCGTCTTTTGCAATACGGTCATCGGCATCGGCCAGCAGCTGCGCGCCAAAAAGACCATCGACGAGCTGACGCTGGTGGCGGCCCGCAAGGTCCGCTGCCTGCGGGATGGGCGCTGGGGGCAGTGCCTGTCCGAAGAACTGGTGCAGGACGACGTGGTGGAATTTTACGCCGGGGATCAGATCGTGGCCGACGCGGTGGTACTGGCGGGCAGCGCGCAGGTCAATGAATCGCTCCTCACCGGCGAAGCCCGGCCGGTGCCGAAAATGGAGGGCGGCGAGCTGCGTTCCGGCAGTTTCCTGATGGCAGGGCACTGCACGGCGCGCCTGACCCGCGTGGGAGACGAAAGCTACGCCAGCCGTCTGACGGCCCAGGCCCAGGCCGACGGGCATAAGGTGGCCAAAGGCGAGATGATGCGCTCGCTGGACAAGCTGATCAAGGGCATCGGCCTGCTGCTGGTGCCGGTGGGGGCTGCGCTGCTGTGGAAACAGTACGGGGTGCTGGCGCTGGACCTGCGCAGTTCGGTGGAAAGCGCGGTGGCGGCGCTGGTAGGCATGATCCCGGAAGGGCTGTATCTGCTCACCAGCGTGGCGCTGGCGCTGGGCATGCTGCGGCTGGCGCGCCGCCGGGTGCTGACCCAGGACATGAACTGCATCGAGACGCTGGCCCGGGTGGACGTGCTCTGTGTGGATAAGACCGGCACCATCACAGAGAGCGCCATGGAAGCCGGGGAGCCGCTGCCGCTGGCGGACGAACCGCTGGAGGAGATCCTGCGCAGCTTTTACGGGGCGGAGGAGCCGGACAACGATACCGGGCGCGCGCTGAAAGCAAAGTTCGGCCGGCCGGGCAGACGGTGGCCGGTCACCGGGCGCGTCCCCTTCAACACTGCGTACAAATACAGCGCCAAATCCTTCGGGGAAAAAGGCGTCTATGTGGTGGGCGCGCCCGATGTGCTGGCGGGGCCGCGGAGCGAAGAATTCCGCGCCCTTCTGGACCCGCTGCTGGCCCGGGGCTGCCGGGTGCTGCTGCTGGCCCGGCTGGACGGCCCGCTGCCCGACCCGCCCGCCGCCCTGCCGCCGGAGCGGCTGCACTTTTTGGCGCTGCTGCCGGTGCAGAACCGCATCCGCGCCAGCGCGCCGGATACCTTCGCCTACTTTGCCGGACAGGGCGTGGCGGTCAAGGTGATCTCGGGCGACGACCCGCGGGCCGTCAGCCAGGTGGCGAAACAGGCCGGGATCGAAGGTGCGGACCGCTGGGTGGACGCCGCAGCGCTGCAGGACGACGCCGCACTGGGGCAGGCGGCCGGGCAGTATACGGTTTTTGGACGCGTCACGCCGGAGCAGAAGCGCAAGCTGGTGCACGCCCTGCAAAGCGGCGGCCATACGGTGGCCATGACCGGCGACGGCGTCAACGACGTACTGGCCCTCAAGGACGCCGACTGCGGTATCGCCATGGCTTCCGGCGCCCAGGCGGCCAGCCAGGTGGCCCAGCTGGTGCTGCTGGATTCCGACTTTGCGGCGCTGCCCCATGTGGTGGACGAGGGCCGCCGCGTCATCAACAACATCCAGCGCTCGGCCTCGCTGTTCCTGGTCAAGAACATCTTTTCGCTGCTGCTCAGCCTGGTGTCTCTCTGCCTGCCGCTGGTCTACCCCTTCCAGCCGCTGCAGCTTTCCCTGCTCTCGGCGGTGACCATCGGGCTACCGTCCTTCGTGCTGGCGCTGGAACCCAACTATGAACTGGTGCGGGGAAAATTCCTGCACAACGTGCTCCATGCGGCGCTGCCCGGCGGCCTGACGGATTTCCTGCTGGTGTTCTGCGCCCAGGGCTTTGCCTATGCGTTCGGCCTTTCGGCGGATGCGCTGGGCACCATCAGCACGCTGCTGGTGCTGGAGACCGGCCTGATCGTGCTGTTCCGGGTCTGCCGGCCCTTCAACGCCGTGCGCTGGGCGCTGTGGGTCGGCTGCGCCGTGCTGGGCCTGGGCGGGGCGGTGGTGCTGGCGCCGCTGCTGGATCTTATCCCGCTGGATCTGGGCGGGGTACTGGTGCTGGCGGTGCTGGCTGCGCTCTCGATGCCGGTCCTGCAGGCGATGACCGGCCTTGTGGACGGCATTTGGCAGGCAGGGCGGCGGTTGAAAGAACGGCGCGCCGGAAGAACCTGCGAGAGCCGGTGAACGGCGGCGGACGAGCCGCGGCGGGCCGGCCAAACGCTTCTTCCCATTTCTGACAAAGTATGCTATAGTAAAGAACAGCAAAGAATAACGAGTGATCTTGACTGGAGCGGCCATTTATGAAACAACTGGCGATTATCGGCGCGTCGTATCTGCAGGCCCCGCTGATCCAAAAAGCAAAAGAACTGGGCTGTGAGACCCATGTGTTCGCCTGGGCGGCGGACGATGTGGGGGAAAAGATCGCGGACCATTTCTACCCCATCAGCATTGTTGAAAAGGAGCAGATCCTGCAAAAATGCCGGGAGATCGGCATCGACGGCATCTGCACCATCGCCAGCGACCTGGCGGCGGTCACGGTCAACTATGTGGCCGAACAGATGGGCCTGCCCGGAAACGGGATGCGCTGCTGCGAAAAGTCCACCAATAAACACAAAATGCGGGAGGCGTTCCGGGCGGCGGGCGACCCGTCGCCCCGTTCGGTCCTGGTAGGGCCGAACACGGACCTGTCTGCCCTGGAGGGGATGCAGTACCCGCTGATCGTCAAACCGACGGACCGTTCGGGCAGCCGCGGCATTACCGAGGTGCGCCGCCCGGCCGGACTGCCTGCCGCCATCGCCCGCGCCCGGGAACAGAGCTTTGAGCGGATGGCACTGGTGGAAGAATTCGTGCAGGGGCAGGAGTACAGCGTGGAGTGCATCTCCTTTCAGGGGGCGCACCATCTGCTGCAGATCACGCTCAAATACACCACGGGCGCGCCCATGTACATCGAGACCGGCCATATGCAGCCGGCGCCGCTGACGGCGGACATGCAGGAAAAAGTCCGGCAGGTGGTGTTCCACGCGCTGGATACACTGGAGATCAAAAACGGCGCCTCCCACAGCGAACTCAAGATCGACGCGGCGGGGCAGATCCGCCTTATTGAGATCGGCGGCCGCATGGGCGGCGACTGCATCGGCAGCCACCTGGTGCCTTGGACTACCGGCCTGGACTATGTGGGCATGGTGGTGCAGATCGCCCTGGGGCAAGCTCCCGATCTGCAGCGCCGCGCGGAATTTTACCCGGCCTGCGGGGTACGCTTCGTGTTCGGCCCGCGGGACCTGGAACTGCGGGAAGCCCTGCGCGGCGTTCCGGGGCTTGCCCTGCTGGAAGAAAGCCCCGTCGACCCGATGGACCATATCGTGACGGATTCTTCCACCCGGTTCGGCTATTACATTTTTGCGGCGCAGGACCCGGCCCGCATCTGTGAATGGATGGAAAAATAAACGAAAAGAAGGCGTACCTCTGTGCAACTGCTCAGCTTTGTCATTCCCTGCTACCGCAGTGCAGCCACACTGGCGGATGTGACGCGGCGTATCCGGCGGACGGTCCTTTCGGACAGCCGCTATCGGTATGAGATCATCCTGGTCAACGATAACCCGGCGGACGATACCTGGCGGGAGATCCAGCGTCTGAAACAGCAGGATGAGAATATCTTCGGCATCTGTATGTCCCGCAATTTCGGGCAGGCGTCCGCCCTGATGGCGGGATACCGCCATGTACACGGCGACATCGTAGTCAGCCTGGATGACGACGGCCAGACGCCGCCGGACGAGATGTTCCGCCTGATCGATGCGCTGGATGAGGAGACCGACATCGTGTATGCCAGTTACCCCTCCAAGCACCACAGCCTGTTCCGCAACTTCGGCAGCCGCGTCAACGACCATATGGCCACCTGGCTGATGGGAAAGCCGCGGGATCTGTACATGGCCAGCTACTATGCCGCGCGGCGGTTCGTCATCGACGAGATGGTCCGCTGCGACAATCCCTTCCCCTATGTGGACGGGCTGGCGATCCGCTCCACGTCCCGCTTCAAAAACGTGCCCATCGACCACCAGGACCGCACGCAGGGCGAGAGCGGCTATACCTTTGCCAAACTGCTGGGCCTGTGGCTCAACGGCTTCACGGCCTTTTCCGTCAAGCCGCTGCGGGCCGCCACGGTGATGGGCATGGCCTTCTCTCTGGCGGGGTTCGTGTTTGCCATGATCGTGGTGGTGCGCAAACTGATCCTGCTGGATCAGATCGACGCAGGCTGGTCCAGCATCGTTGCCATCGTGCTGCTGCTGGACGGCATCCTGATGATGATGCTGGGCCTGGTAGGCGAATATGTGGGCCGTATGTATATGACGATGAATAAGAGCCCCCAGTATGTGGTGCGCGCGACCACCGCCCCGGCGGGCGAAAAAGGGGAGGCCCGGTGAGTGGGACGGCGCGTTTTCCGGGTCGGAACGAACGATCCCCCGCAGCGGCATGGTTTCCGCAGCGGGGGATCGTTTTGCTTTCTGTGCGGCCCGGCACCCGGCCGGGCGGCGCGGCATAGTATGGCTTACTCCAGGTTGCCGGTCAGCAGCATGGCGGCGGTCAGCGCGGCCAGGGGGGCGGTCTCGCAGCGCAGGATGCGCGGCCCCAGGCCCACGGTGACGGCGCCCGCCGCGGCGGCGGCTCCGGCCTCCTCGGGGGAAAAACCGCCCTCGCTGCCGGTGATCAGCGCCAGGGTGCGGGCGCTGCCGGGGGCCAGCACAGCGCGCAGCGGTTCGCCGCCGCCCTCGTAGAAAAACAGGGCTTTGTCGTATCCGGCCAGCGCGCCGCACACGTCGGAAAACCGGGCCAGCGGCAGTTCTACGCGGGGCAGCACGGCGCGCCCCGCCTGTTTGGCGGCTTCGGCGGCGATGCGGTTGTACCGCTCGTTCTTTACATCCTCTTTTTTGGGCGCGGCCACGCAGTAGCGGCTGAAAAAGGGCACGATGCGGCTCACGCCCAGTTCCACGCTGTGGCGGATGATCTCCTCCAGCTTGCCCTGCTTGGGGTACCCCACGAACAGCGTTACGGCCAGGTCCGGCTCCGCTTTGCTGGGCGCGCCCTCGCTGACGGAAAATTCCACCCGGCCGGGCAGGATGGCCGTCACGGTGCCGGTGTATTCCAGCCCGTCGGGGCCGCAGAGCACCACCTGTTCGCCCGGGCGGGCGCGCATGACGTTGGCCAGGTGGTGGGCGTCGCTGCCGGTCAGCGCCGCCTGCCCGTCCGCCAGTTCCCTGGTAAAATAGCGGTGCGGCACGGTTCACACATCCTTCTGTTCGCAGCGGATGCAGACCCAGCCGCGTTTTTCCTGCACTTCCACGGCCGTGAGCCCTGCGGCCCGCAGGCCGTCCAGCACTTCCTCTTTGCGCTCGTCGATGATGCCGCTGGCAATGAACTGCGCGCCGGGGGCCATCAGCGCCGGGACGTGGGGCGCCAGCGAGAGGATGGCCGACGCCACGATGTTGGCGGTGATGAGGTCATACCGGCCGCTGGCTTTGTCCGAAAGATCCCCCACCAGCACCCGGAAGCGGTCGGACACACCGTTGCGTTCGGCATTCTCCCCGGCGGTGCGCACGCACATGGGGTCAATGTCCACGCCCTCGGCTTCCCGCGCGCCCAGTTTCAGCGCCGCGATGGCCAGGATGCCCGACCCGGTGCCGATGTCCAGCACGCGTTCGCTGCCCTGCACCAGCCTGTCCAGCATTTCCAGGCAGAGGCTGGTGGTCTCGTGGGTGCCGGTGCCGAAGGCCATGCCGGGGTCCATGGTGATGACGGTGCGGCCGGTGTCGTATTTCTCCCAGCCGGGCACGATGGCCAGCCGTTCCCCGATGTCCATGGCGTGGTAATACTTTTTCCAGGCGTTCTGCCAGTCCTCCTGCTCCACGCCGGCGGTGTTCAGCTGGTAGGCGATGCCGCTGGCTTTCAGGCGCTCCTCGAACAGGGGCAGGATCTCGGCCGGGTTCTCGTCGGGCGCCAGATACATGTGGACGATGACCACGTCCCGGGGCTTGTCCAGCAGTTCCTGCTCGATGAGGTCCACGTGGGCGATCTCCCACGCCTGTTCCTCCAGATCGCTGTAATCTTCAATGTAGATGCCGCCGTTGGCCACCATGGTGGCGATGGCTTCGGCGGTGTCCGCGTCGCGCTTGGCGACGGTGATGCTGATGTCGGTCCATTCCATAACCAAGATCCTCCCATTACAATTGTCTGTATTATACAGGAAACCCTCCTGCAATTCAATCTGGAAAGGAGAAAAACCATGCAGATCCAACGTCTGGACTGCGCCGCCGCGCAGAAACTGTATACGGCCCATATGGTGCGGGATTTCCCCGCCGCCGAACTCAAACCCTTTACCGCCGTACGGGAACTGATGCAGGCGGGGCTCTATGAGCCGCTGGCCCTCTGCGGGGCGGACGGCGGGATGCGGGCCTATGCCTGGCAGGTGCTGCAGCCGGGGCGGCGCAGCGCCCTGCTGGATTATTTTGCCGTCCGGCAGGACCTGCGGAGCACCGGCGTGGGCACGCAGGCCCTCCGGCTGCTGGCGGAGCTCTACCGTGAACGGCTGGACAGCCTGATTTTGGAATGCGAACACCCGGACGAAGCGCCGGACCGTGCGGCGGCCGAACGGCGCATCGCCTTCTACCTGCGGGCCGGCGCACGGCAGACGGCGTTGGAAAGCCGGGTGTTCGGCGTGCGCTACCGCATCCTGGCGCTGCCCTGCGGCGGCTGCGCGGCGGATGAGGCCCTGGGGCGGGACCTGCGGGAACTCTACCGGCTGATGGTGCCGGAGCCTTACTGCCGGGGCCATGTGATATTTTACGGCCCCGGCGGGCATACTACCCCCTGAGGGGGGCGTGGAATATATGAAGTTGGACCCGAAACGATACGAAGGAATGGTGCGCCGCGCGTCGCCGCCGTCGCCGGTGGGCAAAGACTGCCTGTGGGCTTTTCTGGCGGGCGGCGGCATCTGCCTGCTGGGGGAGGGGCTGCGCCAGCTTTTTCTGCGCTGGTACGACCCATCCATGGCGGGCACGCTGGCCAGCATCGCGCTGATCTTCCTTTCGGCGGTCTGCACGGCCCTTGGCTGGTACCAGAAGCTGGCCGCACGGGCCGGGGCCGGTACGCTGGTGCCCATCACGGGGTTCGCCAATTCGGTGGTCAGTCCGGCCATTGAGTTCAAGGCCGAGGGCTGGGTCACAGGCGTGGGGGCGCGCATCTTCGGCATCGCGGGGCCGGTGCTGGCCTACGGCACGGCGGCTTCCGCCGTCTGGGGCGCGCTCTACTGGCTGTTGGGAAAGGTCGGGTGAGCCGTGGCGATCCGCAGAGGGGATACGATTTTGTTTGAGCGGCCGCCGGTCATCGCCGCCTGGGCGGCGGTGGGCGGCAAGAAGGAGAGCGAAGGCCCGCTGGCGGAGGGCTTCGACCTGCTGATCCAGGACGCCGCTTTCCCGGAGGAGGGCTGCGCCAACTGGGAACAGGCCGAGAGCCTGCTGCAGCAGAAAGCCGTGGAAGCCTGCCTGCGCAAAGCGCGCGTCAGCCCCAAGGCGGTGGACCTGGCCTTGGCCGGGGACTTGCAGGCTCAATGCACAGCCAGCAATTATACCATGCGCGCGCTGGGCATACCCTTCGCCGGGGTGTACGGGGCCTGCTCCACCATGGCGGAAACGCTCTGCCTGGCCGCGGCGCTTACGGCAGGCGGCATGGCGCGGCAGACCCTGGCGCTGACCAGCAGCCATTTCTGCGCGGCGGAGCGGCAGTTCCGCACGCCGCTGGACTACGGCGCCAAGCGGACGCCCACCGCCCAGTGGACGGCTACGGCGGCGGGGGCCTGCCTGCTGCGCGGGAGCGGGCAGCAGGGCGTGCCGGTGCTGTCGGCGACCTTTGGCCGGGTGCAGGACTACGCCGTGCGCGACATCAACAATATGGGGGCGGCCATGATGCCCGCGGCTGCCTCCACGCTGCTGCGGTATTTTGCCGCCACGGGTACGAGCCCTGCGGACTTTGACGCGGTGTTTACCGGGGATCTGGGCGAGGTGGGCAGCGCGCTGCTCTGTGAGCAGATGGAAAGGGAGGGCGTGCCGCTGCCCAACCACCGGGACTGCGGCTGCCTGCTGTACGACGGCAAGACCCAGGATGTGCAGGCGGGCGGCAGCGGGCCGGGGTGCAGCGCGGCGGTGCTGGGCAGCCATATCCTGCCCCGGCTGCAGGCAGGGGCCTACCGGCGGGTGCTGTTCGTGGCCACCGGCGCGCTGATGAGCCAGACCACCTTCCTGCAGGGGGAGAGCATCCCCGGCGTCGCACACTGTGTGGAACTGGGAGGGGAAAACGGCATATGAACTATCTGTGGGCGTTCGTAGTGGGCGGCGCGCTCTGCGTGGCAGGCCAGCTGCTCATCGACTATACCAGCCTCAGCCCGGCCCGCATCCTCACCGGGTATGTGGTGGCCGGGGTGGTGCTCAGCGCGGCGGGGGTGTACAAGCCGCTGGCGGATTTTGCCGGGGCCGGGGCCAGCGTGCCGCTGCTGGGGTTTGGGCACCTGTTGGCCCAGGGGGTGCGGCAGGCGGTGGACGCCTGCGGCCTGCCGGGGATCTTTACCGGCGGGCTGACGGCGGCTTCCGGCGGTATCGCGGCCAGCCTGCTGTTCGCACTGGGGGCGGCGCTGGTCAGCAAAAGCCGGGACCAGAATTAAAAGGTTCAAAGGGGGCGGCG
This sequence comes from Candidatus Gemmiger avistercoris, assembly GCA_019116705.1. Lineage (GTDB taxonomy): Bacteria > Bacillota > Clostridia > Oscillospirales > Ruminococcaceae > Gemmiger > Gemmiger avistercoris. The sequence continues at coordinate 2,475 of DXBF01000001.1, read as the reverse complement.
CTCGCGTTTGGCGGGTTGCGGTTCCCGCACCGCGCGGCGCGCCGGCGGCCCTTGCGCCGGGGACCGGCCGCCCTTCTTTGTTTTACAGCCATGAAAAATGCCCGCCGGAAAACTCCGGCGGGCATCGTTCATGCGATCATTTACTGAGCAGCAACCTTGTTGGCGCGCTTCGCCATGCGGCTGACTTTGCGGGCAGCAGTGTTCTTGTGGATGACACCCTTGCTCTTGGCAGAGTCGATGGCAGAGACGGCGGCTTTGATGGCGGCGTCTTTGTCAGCAGCATTGCTGGCGATGGCAGCGTCTGCCTTTTTGATCACTGTTTTCAGGTTGGACTTGATGGCCTTGTTGTGCATGGCCTCTTTCTTGGCCTGGACAACACGGTCCTTCTGCGATTTGATGTTAGGCATTCGTTCCACCTCCTTGCTTCCCCATAACAGTACACACTATCCTAGCATATTTTTCCCCGTCTTGCAAGGGTTTTTCAAAAAATATTCATGAAAAGCTCCAAAATCTCATACAGTGTGGGGAATGGGGGTGAGGAAGATGGCCCTGCTGCGCCGCTGCCTGACGGTTTTGCTGGGGATCAGCCTGCTGGGCGCAGGCACGGCCTCCACGCTGGCTGCGGCTGCCTGCCTGCCCGGGCGCGCCTGGCTGGTACGGGGCGCGGTGCTTTTGCAGGACCCGGCTGCGGGCGCGGCGCTGACAGTCCCGGCGGAACAGGCCGCGGCAGGGGCGGCAGATGTGCCGCAGGCTACGCCCGTGCCCACGCCGCAGCCCTCCCCGCCGGAAGAAACGCCGCAGAGCGCCGCCCCGGCGCCCGCCCCCACGCCGCAGCCGGAGGCCGCCCCGCTGCCCAGCGCGGCGCCGGAACTGGAAGACCCGGGCGCGATCCGGGCCGAGCACTTCGAGCAGGGAAGCGGGGCGGGGTATATCACCCTGGACGCGGGCAGCGTGCGCAACCTGACCGACCACAGCGACGCCGATCTGCGCGCCGCCATTGATACGCCTTCGCTGCCTTTTGCAGTGGAAGTGGACAGCAGCGAGCCTCAGGTGCTGATCCTTCATACCCACGCCACCGAGACCTACCAGACCTGGCCGGATCTTGTCTATGACCCGGAGTTCGCCGCGCGCACCCGGAACACCGACCTGAATATGTGCGCCGTAGGCGAGCAGATGGCCCGGGTGCTCAACGCCGCGGGCATCAACACCCTGCACGACGCCACCCTCCACGATTCCCCCAGCTATACCGGGAGTTACGACCGCAGCCGGGCCACCGCCCAGGCATACCTGGAAAAGTACCCCTCCATCAAGATCGTGCTGGACGTCCACCGGGACGCCATCGAGGACGCCGACGGCACCCGGGTCAAACCGCTGTGCACCGTGGACGGCGAGGATACCGCCCAGGTCATGATCATCGCCGGGTGCGGCAACGGCGGCAGCGTGCCGCTGCCCGACTGGCGGCTGAACCTCCGCTTTGCCGCCGCGTGGGAAACTACGATGGAAAGCCGCACCCCCGGCCTGACCCGGCCGGTGATGTGCGCCTACCGTTACTACAACCAGGACCTGACCACCGGCAGCCTGCTCATCGAGATCGGGGGCCACGCCAACACGGTGGCCGAGGCCGTGCGGGCCGGGCAGTACGCCGCCGAAGCGCTGGCCGTCCTGCTGGGCGGGACCCTGCCGTGAACCGCCCGCGCCGCTCCCTCACAAAAAACACTGTACAATTCCGGGTGGAACCGTTATAATAATAAGAACCATCATTGTTTCAGAGGAGTGGACCACCCATGCAGAGAACCGAACTTGCCGCGCTGTACAAGGCGACCCCGGCGGACGGCGCCAAACTCACCGTCTGCGGCTGGGCCAAAACGGTGCGCGATTCCAAAAACATCGGCTTTATCTCGCTGTCTGACGGCAGCTGCTACAAGCCTGTGCAGATCGTTTTCCAGGCGGATAAACTCGCCAACTATGCAGAGATCGCCAAGTGCGGCCTGTACACCAGCTTTGAAGTCACCGGCACCCTGGTGCTGACCCCCAACGCCAAGCAGCCCTTTGAGATCAACGCCGACGAGATCCGCGTCCTGGGGCCCTGCGGGCCTGAGTACCCGCTGCAGAAAAAGAAGATGGGCATGGACTACCTGCGTACGATGCAGCACCTGCGCCCGCGCACCAACACCTTCAACGCGGCGTTCCGCGTGCGCAGCCAGGCGGCGTTCGCCATCCATCAGTTTTTCCACGAGCGCGGCTTTACCTATGTGCATACGCCCATCTTCACCGGCTCCGACTGCGAGGGCGCGGGCGAGATGTTCCAGGTCACCACGCTGGATCTCAACGACCTGCCCCGCACGGAGGACGGCGCCGTCGACTACAGCAGGGACTTCTTCAAGCGCCCGGTCAACCTGACGGTTTCCGGCCAGCTGGAAGCCGAAGCCATGGCCATGGCGCTGGGCAACGTGTACACCTTCGGCCCCACCTTCC
>DXBF01000006.1 GCA_019116705.1 Candidatus Gemmiger avistercoris | reverse complement strand
TTTGCAATTTGCCATTTTTATTCGCAAATTCCGTGGATTTGTAGGGCGCGTGTCTTGACCGCGCCGGGGAGCGCTGCGGCAGGCGGAGAATTTGCTGGCAACGCAAAACCGCGCGGCGGGGGCAAGCCCCCGCCCTACAGAAAACGGGAACGTGGATGCAGCACCGCGCGTTCACGGCAAGATAAAATTGCACGGGCGGCCTACAGGCCGCCCCTACGACCGGACGGGCAGGGGATTTGCGGGCCGCGCCAAACCCCACGGCGGGGTCAAAACCCCGCCCTACAGGATGCGGGAACGTGGATGCCATACCGGGCGTTTGCGTAAAGGCAAAACCCCACGGCGGTTTACCATTTTTGTTCTGTTTTTCTTCCTTCTTTGCAAAGAAGGAAGCGAAGAAACTCTACTTATTTTTTCGGGAGGTCCCTGATGCTCAAACGAATCTTTTCCCTGCTGGCTGTGCTGGCGCTGGCGGCTGCCATGACCGCCCCCGTACTGGCGGAGGACGCCGTTTCCGGCGGCGACGGCTCTTCCGGCGGCGGCTCTTCCGGCGGCGTCACCGACCCCGCCCCCGCCAATACCGACGGCGTCTATGTGGTGGGCTATACCGTCACCGACATTGCCGGCGGCGAGATCACCACCGTGGACGTGGGCGACCATGTGAACGTGGTGCTGCAGGTGGTGGACCATTCCTCGGCCCGCTATAACGTCAAGGCGGAGGAGATCTCCGCCCGCATCAATTCCTCGGTGTTCCAGTATACCGGCGTGGGCGAGATCGGCCAGCTGTTCCAGAGCAACGACGACCCCGACCAGACCCGCCTGAGCCGGGTGCGCAACGGCGAAGCGTCGGAGGAGGAGAAGGCCGCCAACGCCTATTACAACTATTACAGCTACGTGCTGCTGTTCCGCGACGTGATCTACCAGGGCGGCGGCAACACCCTGCCCATCAACCTCACCTACCTGGACACCAGCAAGCCGATGCAGCAGTTCAGCGTGCAGATCGGCCAGTGCGTGGACAAGGACCAGACCACCTCCCCCAACCTGCTGGTGCGTTCTTCCAGCTACGGCGACAGCGTGGTGGCCGGTGAGGAATTTACCCTCTCGCTGGGCGTCTACGCCACCGCGGGCAACGAACCCCTCAGCGACGTGATCGTTTCGCTGACCCTGCCGGAGAACGTCTCGCTCTCCAACGGCAGCCTCTCGTTCTACCTGGGTTCGCTGCAGCCCGAGACCATGCAGACCGTCAGTTTCCCGGTACTGCCCGCCTCCGGGTTCACCGGCACCGTGGCCAACATCACGGTCAACCTGGCGGGCACCGGGGCGGTGTCCGGCAAGGCCGTCACCGGCACCACCGCCATCTCGGTGCCCATCAGCCAGCCCGACCGCTTCGAGGTCGGCCAGCTGGAAGTCAGCGACACGCTCTACCTGGGCGACACCGGCACCGTCAGCCTGAGCTACGTCAACAAGGGCAAGAACCCCGTCTCCAACCTGGAAGCACGGCTCACCGGCACCAACGTGGGCGCGGGCGGCTACCAGTACCTGGGCAACCTGAACGCCGGGACCGAGGGCAGCGTCGATTTTGACCTGATCCCCGACGCGGCCGGGCCGGTCAGCGGCACCATCACCCTGAGCTATGAGGACGCCGCGGGCGAACCGCGGACCGTCACCAAGGATTTCACCTCCAACGTGGAGGAACTGGTCTACGAGGACCCCATGGTGGACCCCGGCATGGATGCGATGCAGCCCGAGTCCGCCGGCATGCCGGTGTGGGGCTGGGTATTGCTGGTGGTCTGCGGCGGCGCGGTGGTCGTGGTCGTCGTGGTGGTCGTGCGCCGCAAGAAGAAGAAGGCGGCGGCCCTGGCGGCCCTGGAAGCCGAGGACAGCGATGAAGATCTCTGATGAAATCGCGCTGAGCGCGCGCAACCTGGCACGGCGCAAGGGCCGCACGGCCCTGACGCTGATCGGCGTGGTCATCGGCACCTGCATGGTGGTGCTGATGATCTCGCTGGGCATCGCCCAGACCCAGGCCAACGACGAGATGCTGCAAAGCTGGGGCGACCTGACCCAGATCCAGGTCTATGGCGGCATGGCCATGGGCCCCGACGGCCAGACCCTGAAACTGGACGACGCCGCCATTGAATCCTTCAAGGAACTGGACCACGTGCAGGCGGCCACGGCCTATATCTCGGCGTACAACCTGCAGGGGCAGATCACGGCGGGCCGCGGCGACCGCTACGCCATGGACCTGGGCAGCCTGACCGGCGTGGACCCGGCGGCCATGGAACCGATGGGGTTCGTGCTCTCCTCGGGGCGCTGGCCGGACACCGGCCCCGCCAACCGCCGCGCCGAAAAACTGCAGGTGCTGGTCTGCGATTACACGGGCTATAACTTCTACGATACCCGCCGCAGCATGAACAGCCCCAAGCGCTACCGCTGGCAGGGCCAGACCGACGCGCTGGGCAACCCGGTGGAGCCGTTCGTGGACCCCGACAAGGAGACCATGACCCTGACCATCCGCAGCGGCGAGGAGGGCAGCGAACAGACCCAGACCTGGGAACTGGAAGTGGTGGGCCACATCCAGCAGGACGCCAGCAAGGGCTGGTGGACCCAGAGCAACATCATCCTGCGCAGCCAGGACCTGAAAATGGTGCAGGAAGCCTACAACAAGATGGCGCGCATCACCACCAACAGCAGCCAGGGCTACGACCAGGTGTATGTGAAGGTGGACGAACTGGAGAACGTCTCCGACGTGGAGCAGGCCATCCATGACATGGGGTTCGAGAATACCTATTCGATGAACCAGCAGCGCGAGGAGATGCAGCAGCAGGTGATGCGCAGCCAGATGATCTTCGGCGGCGTGGCGGCGGTATCGCTGCTGGTGGCGGCCATCAACATCATCAATACCATGACCATGGCCATCTATGAGCGCACGCGGGAGATCGGCGTCATGAAGGTGCTGGGGTGCGAGTTGAACAACATCCGCGCCATGTTCCTGATGGAGAGTTCCTGCATCGGGTTCCTGGGCGGGGTCGTGGGGGTCCTTATCAGCGTGGCGGTGAGTTTTCTGCTCAACAACCTGTCCACCATCCTGGCCATGTCGGGCCAGAGCCTGGATCTTTCGGGGCTGATGGGCGGCATGTATTACGGCGCGTCCTCCACCATGGTGTCGGTGATCCCGCCGTGGCTGATGCTGGCGGCGCTGGCGTTCGCCACCCTGGTGGGCCTGGTGTCGGGTATTCTGCCCGCCAACAAGGCCGTCCGGATCAGCGCCCTGGAGGCTATCCGCCACGACTGAGTTTTCTTGTTCTTTTCTTGCAAGAAAAGAACCAAAAGAACTCTTAACCAAAAATCCCAGAGGGGGCACGCCCCCTCTGGGATTTTTAATTGGAGTTTCTTCGGTTCCTTCTTTGCAAAGAAGGAACAAAAAGCCAATTATTCGTCGTCCGGCACGCCGGCGGCTTCGTCGGCGCGTTCAGCGGCCTCGATGGCGGCCAGTTCCTCATCGGACGGTTCGCCGTCGCCGCCCGCGTCCTGTTCGACCTGGGCGGTCTCGGCGTTGTTGTCGCGGTCCACGCGCGCCACCATGGCGACCTTGTCGCCTTCACCCAGGCGCATGACGCGCACGCCGCTGCCGTAGCGGCTCTGCACGTTGATGTCCGACGCATGGATGCGGATCAGGATCCCGTTGGCGCTGATAAGGATGAGATCGTCGCTTTCATCCACGATCTTGATGCCCGCCACGCCGCCTTTGGCGTAGTTGCGGATCCCCAGCCCGCCGCGGTGGGTGATGCGGTAATCGTCGATGCGGCTGCGGCGTCCCTTGCCGTCCTCGGTGATGGTCAGCACCGTGGCGCCCGGGCGGCAGACCCCCGCGCCCACCACGTAGTCGCCCTCGCGCAGTTTGATGACCCGCACGCCGTGGCCGGTACGGCCCATGGCCCGGGCGCCCGACTCGGTAAAGCGGATGGCCGCGCCGTCGCGGGTAGCGACGATGATCTCGTCGTTGCCCTGGGTCAGATGGCTCCACACCAGGCTGTCGCCTTCATTGAGGCCGAGGGCGATCAGCCCCGCCTTGCGGATGTTGCGGAACTGGGACAGCGGCGTGCGCTTGATCAGCCCCTGCCGCGTCACCATCGTCAGGTAGGTGTTTTCTTCGTCCGCCCCGGCGCTCTGCTGCAGCATCAGGGTGACCTTCTCGCCCTCCTGCAGCTGCAGCAGGTTCACGATATGGCTGCCCTTGGCCGTGCGGCTGCCCTCCGGCACCTGGTAGCCTTTCAGGCGGTAGACGCGGCCCTGGTCGGTCATGAACAGCATATAATCATGGGTGGAACCCACGAACAGTTCCTCGGTGAAATCCTCGTCCTTCTGGGTCATGCCCTGCACGCCGCGGCCGCCGCGGTTCTGCGCCTGGTAGGTGTCCAGCGTCGTGCGCTTGATGTACCCTTCGTGGGTCAGGGTAAAGACGCAGGTCTCCTCGGGGATCAGGTCCTCGATGTCCACCTCGCCGGACACCGCCTCGATGGAGGTGCGGCGCTCGTCGCCGTACTTGTCGGCCAGGGCGCCCAGGTCCTGCTTGACGATGCGCTTCACATGCTCGTCGTTGGCCAGGATGTCCTGGTAATCCGCAATGGCGGCGCGCAGTTCGTCCAGTTCCTGCTCGATCTTCAAAATTTCCAGACCGGCCAGGCGGCCCAGCTGCAATTTCACGATGGCGTCGGCCTGCGGCTCGTCGAAATCAAAACGGTCCATGACGGCCTGCCGCGCCTCGGCAAAGCCGCCCTTGCAGGCGCGGATGGTGGCGATGATCTCGTCCACGATGTCCACGGCCTTGTGCAGGCCTTCCAGGATGTGTTCCCGCTCCTGGGCCTTTTTCAAATCGTGGGCCGTGCGGCGGCGGATGACTTCCATCTGGAAGTCGATGTAGCGCTCCATCACGGTCTTGAGGCTCATGATGCGGGGCACGCCGTCGTCCAGCGCCAGCATGATGACGCCCACGGTGTCCTGCAGCTGGGTGTAGCGGTAGAGCTGGTTGAGCACCACCTGGGGGTTGGCGTCCTTCTTGATCTCGATGACGATCTTCATGCCGGTGCGGCTGGAACTTTCGTCGTTGAGGTCCGAGATGCCCTCGATGCGCTTGTCCTTGACGAGGTCCGCGATGGACTCGATGAGGCGGGTCTTGTTGACCATATAGGGGATCTCGGTGATGAGGATCTCGAACCGGCCGTTTTTCTTTTCCACGATCTCGGCGCGGCCCCGCAGGGTGATCTTGCCGCGGCCGGTGGCGTAGGCGGCCCGGATGCCGGACCGGCCCATGATGATGCCGCCGGTGGGGAAGTCGGGGCCCTTCACATGTTCCATCAGGCCGGCGAGATCGATGTCGGGGTCGTCGATAAGGGCGGTCATGCCGGCCACCACCTCCCGCAGGTTATGGGGCGGGATGTTGGTGGCCATGCCCACGGCGATGCCCTGGCTGCCGTTCACCAGCAGGTTGGGGAAGCGGCTGGGCAGCACGTGGGGTTCCTTTTTGGTCTCGTCGAAGTTGGGGTCCCAGTCCACGGTCTCCTTCTCGATGTCGGTGAGCATCTCGCAGGCGATCTTGGACATGCGGGCCTCGGTGTAACGGTAGGCGGCCGGGGGGTCGCCGTCCACGGAACCGAAGTTGCCCTGGCCGTCTACGAGAGGATACCGCAGGCTGAAATCCTGCGCCAGACGCACCATGGCGTCGTAGACCGAGGCGTCGCCGTGGGGGTGATAGGAACCCAGCACGGCGCCGACGGTATCGGCGGATTTGCGGTAAGGGTGCTGGGGGTCGTTGCCGCGCTCGTGCATGGTGTAGAGGATGCGGCGGTGGACGGGTTTGAGGCCGTCGCGCACATCGGGCAGCGCGCGGGACACGATGACCGACATGGAGTAATCGAGGAACGCGGTCTCGATCTCTTTCTTGACGTCGCGTTCGATGACCTTCGTGCCGGAACCCGGCACCATGATGATGTTTTCTTCCATTCAGTGTACCACCTTAAGAAAGAGTAAGAGATAAAAGATAATAAATGCGGTTGGGAGAGGGGTGTGCAGGCAAACCGGGAACGGTGGGGTTGAGGACACGTACCGCGGCGGGGTACGACCCCGCCCTACAGGGCAACGGAAGGTCTACGCCTTGCCGTCCAGCAGCCATTGCAGGGGATTGTTTTCGATATAACGCCGGATCTCCAGCAATTCCGCTTCGTTGCGCACCACATGGTCATAGTAGGAAGGCTGCCACAGGGCGCGGCCGCAGCGGCGGCTGACGCCCGATTTATATTGCCCGATCATGGTGGGGACCGCCGGACGGGGCCGCCCTTGATCCGGGGGCTTTGTAGGGCGGGGTCTTGACCCCGCCGCCGGTCCGGCAGCATCCAATTGCAAAAGAATATGGATATGATCGGGCATGATGACGTATTGCAGGACCGTCACGCCGTCAAAATGCCGGGGCAGGTCCAGCAGGTCCTGTTCGGCGATGCGACCGAAGGGCGTCAATTCCAGGGCGTATCCTACGGTGGAAGGGTCCCGGCTGCCGGGGCGCGGCACGGCGGGGTCAAGACCCCGCCCTACGATCCGGGAAAGGCAGCGGTTTCTGCCCCGGGTGCACAGCGTCAGAAAGTAGATATTGGGCGCGCTGTAATCAAAGGCGGCCAACCGGGGATTTTTCCGTTTGGGGTAGTCCATGGCGGGGACCTCCTGCCGGCGTCAGGCTGGATAACGGCGAGGGCCGCCGAACGGGGCCGCCCCCGATCCGGGACCGCGGCACTTTTAAAACCGTCGCCGTCGGCGGACATGCGCCGACGACGGCGACACCGACAGGGAAATTTTGCCCAAAATTGTGTGCGAGGCCAAAGGCCGAGTGCGCGGTTTTGGGTAAAATTTTGTCGAAGGGGATTTCAAAGAGGGGAAACACGAGCGTCAGGCACCGCCGTGCGCGAGTGTTGCCCCTTTTGACCTTTTCACACGTCCAGGTTCGCGAACTTCGCGTTCTTGACGATGAACTGGCGGCGGGGTTCCACCTGCTCGCCCATCAGGATGCTGAAGGCTTCGTCGGCGCGCTCGGCGTCCTCGATCTTGATCTGCACGATCACCCGGTTGTCGGGGTTCATCGTCGTCTCCCACAGCTGGTCGGGGTTCATCTCGCCCAGGCCCTTGTAGCGGCTGATCTTGGCACCCGGCATCTCGGCCGAAAGCAGCTTCATCTCGTCGTCGTTGTAGGCGTATTTGACGGTCTGGCCCTTCTGCAGCTTGAACAGCGGCGGCTGCGCCACGTACACGTACCCGTGCTCGATCAGCGGCCGCATGTAGCGGAAGAAGAAGGTCAGCATCAGCGTGCAGATGTGGGAGCCGTCCACGTCGGCGTCGGCCATGATGAAAATTTTGTGGTACCGCACCTTGCTGATGTCGAACTCGTCCCCGATGCCGGTGCCCAGGGCCGTGACCACCGGCATCAGCTTGTCGTTGCCGTAGATGCGGTCGGCGCGGGCCTTCTCGACGTTGAGCATCTTGCCCCACAGCGGCAGGATGGCCTGGATGTTGGAGTCCCGGCCCATCTTGGCCGAGCCGCCTGCAGAATCGCCCTCCACGATGAACAGTTCGGTCTTGCTGGGGTCCTTCTCGTGGCAGTCGGCCAGTTTGCCGGGCATGCGGTTGGATTCCAGCGCGCTCTTGCGGCGTACCAGGTCCCGGGCCTTCTTGGCGGCGGCGCGGGCGCGGGCCGCCTGGGTGGCCTTCTCCAGAATGGCCTTGGCGGCGGCGGGGTTTTCCTCAAAGAACTCGCTCAGGGCCTTGTAGACGAGGTTGCTCACCAGGCCCTTGATGAAGGTGTTGCCCAGCTTGGCCTTGGTCTGGCCCTCGAACTGGGCTTCCTGCAATTTGACGCTGATGACCGCGATGATGCCCTCGCGCGCGTCGGGGCCGGAGAGGTTCTCGTCCTTGTCTTTGAGGATGCCCTTGGCGCGGGCGTACTCGTTGAGGGCGCGGGTCAGCGCCAGCTTGAAGCCCTCCTCATGGGTGCCGCCCTCGGGGGTGTGCACGTTGTTGGCGAAGCTCAGCAGCAGCTCGTTGTAGCTGTTGTCGTAGTATTGCAGGGCCACCTCGGCCACGGCGCCCTGGCCCTCGCCCTTCATATAGATGACCTGGGGGGTCAGGGGGGTCAGGTCCCGGCGTTCGCACAGGTAGCTGACGAAGGAGCGGATGCCGCCCTCATAGCACATGGTTTCCCGGCGTTCTTCGGGCTCGTTCTGTTCCTCGGCCGGGCGGTCCGATACCGGGCGCTCGTCGGTGAGGGTGATGCGCACCCCGCCGTTGAGGAAGGCTTCTTCCCGCAGGCGCTTGAGCAGCACGTCGTAGCGGTATTTGGTGGTCTCCTGGAACATGACCGGGTCGGGCTTGAAGGTGACGGTGGTGCCGGTGGAGGCCGCGGGGCCGATCTTTTTCAGGTCGCCGTCAGGCTTGCCGCGCTGGAAGCGCTGCTCGTACTCGGCGCCGTCGCGGCGTACCCGCACCACCAGCCATTCCGACAGGGCGTTGACCACGGATGCACCTACGCCGTGCAGGCCGCCGGCCACCTTGTAGCCGGAATCTTCGCCGCCGAACTTGCCGCCGGCGTGCAGCACGGTGTACACAACGGTGACAGCCGGAATGCCCAGCTTGGGCTGGTTTTCCACGGGGATGCCGCGGCCGTTGTCCGACACTTCGATGATGTTGCCGGGCTTGATGGCCACCTCGATGTGGGAGCAGTACCCGGCCAGGGCCTCGTCAATGGAGTTGTCCACGATCTCATACACCAGATGGTGCAGGCCCGAGGGACCGGTGGAACCGATATACATGCCGGGGCGTTTGCGCACGGCCTCCAGCCCTTCCAGGACCTGGATCTGCGCGCCGCCGTAGGCATGGTCGGTGGCTGTCTCACGGTTGGATTCGGTGATGATCTCTTCTGCCATGGAATACTTTCCTCACTTTCTGTCCTTTCTTTGCAAAGAAAGGACCAAAGAAACTCTGATGGGTCTCCCGTACAGGGGCAGGGCGGGGTCGTACCCCGCCGTGCTCCCTCGGCCACGGGGGTTACGGGGCGGCTGCCATGGGGGGTTGGCGCGGCCCGGGACCTGCCGGTTTTGCCGTCCCCGCTCAATCTATCTGGGAACGCTCCGCCCGTTTTTTGAGGGCGGCGGGGGAGAGGGGGCTGACATAGACGGTCTCGCCGGGGAAATCGGTGACGAGAAAACTTTTGGGCAGCGTGCCGGGGGCGCACAGGTCCACCACGGCGCCCTCCTGTTCGGCGCGGCGCAGGTAGTCGCCGGTGCGGCGGGACGCGCCCGCGGTGTCCAGGTCGAACACCCCCAGCACGTCGCGGGTATTGAGCACGAAATCCTGCCCTGCATGGAAATACATAGGGACCCTCCTTGGGGTGGGGCGTTCCGGCAAATGGGGAAGCTGCGGGTCACGCAAAATCCCACGGCCGGACGGGAATTTGCATTTTGCCATTTTCATTCGCAAATTCCGTAGATTTGTAGGGCGCGCGTCTTGACCGCGCCGGGCAACGTCCCGGCAGGCGGGAAATTTGAGGGTCACGCAAAATCCCACGGCGGGGTCAAGACCCCGCCCTACAGCCTGACGGGAATTTGCAATTTGCCGTTTTTGTTTGCAAATTCCGCAGATTTGTAGGGCGCGCGTCTTGACCGCGCCGGGCAACGTCCCGGCAGACGGGAAATTTGCGGGTCACACAAAACCCCACGGCGGGGTCAAGACCCCGCCCTACGGCCGGACGGGAATTTGCAATTTGCCGTTTTTGTTTGCAAATTCCGTAGATTTGTAGGGCGCGGGTACGAGGATGCGCCACCGGGCGTTCGCGGCAAGATAAAATTGCGCGGGCGGCCTAACGGGAATTTGCGATTTACCGTTTTCGTCCGCAAATTCCGCAGATTTGTAGGGCGCGTGTCTTGACCGCGCCGGACAACGTCCCGGCAGGCGGGGGATTTGCGGGCCGCGCAAAACCGCGCGGCGGGGTCAAGACCCCGCCCTACGGTCTGACGTTAATTTGCGATTTGCCATTTTTGTTCGCAAATTCCGTGGATTTGTAGGGCGCGCGTCTTGACCGCGCCGGACAACGTCCCGGCAGGCGGGAAATTTGCGGGCCGCGCAAAATCCCACGGCGGGGTCAAGACCCCGCCCTACAGGATCGGGGTACGAGGATGCGGCACCGCGCGTTCGCGGCAAGATAAAATTGCGCGGGCGGCCTGACGGGAATTTGCAATTTACCGTTTTTGTTTGCATATTCCGCAGATTTGTAGGGCGCGCGTCTTGACCGCGCCGGACAACGTCCCGGCAGGCAGGAAATTTGCGGGTCACACAAACCCCCGCCCCATGGAACATGGATACGCTGTTGCCGCGCCTAGGCAAAGGGCGTTTCCGATGCCTGGCCGCCCTTGACATACACGATCTTGCCGTTCGTGCGGGCGAAGGCCGCCGTGTCGCAGGTGGTGACGATGGTCTGGTGCTCGCCCATCCGCGTCAGCAGGTAGGTCTGCCGGTCGTCGTCCAGTTCGCTGAGCACGTCGTCCAGCAGCAGCACCGGGTGTTCCCCGAACAGTTCGCCCGCCACCGTGGCTTCCGCCAGCTTCATCGCCAGCACGCAGCTGCGCTGCTGGCCCTGGCTGCCGTACACCCGCGCGGGCTGGCCGTCCAGCTGCAGGTCCAGGTCCTCCCGGTGAGGGCCCGCCAGGCAGAACCCCGCCCGCAGTTCGCTGCCCCGCACCGCCGCCAGCTTTTCGGCCAGCGCCTGCCCCGTGGGGGCTTCCGCGCAGCAGAGATACCGCAGCGTGAACGCCTCGGCCCCGTGGGAGATCTCGCCGTAGTTGGCGGCGGCCGCCGGGGCCAGCGCGTCGGTAAAGCGCTGCCGGTGGGCCATGATCTGCCCGCCGTACCCCGCCAGCTGCTCGTTGTAGGCGTCCAGCAGCAGGCCGGCGTTGGGGGTGATGTCGTAGCTTTTGAGCAGGGCGTTTTTCTGCGCCACCAGCCGCATATAGCGCCGCAGCGCCACCAGATAAGGCCGGTAGATCTGGCACAGGGCCGCGTCCAGGAACCGCCGCCGCCCTTCCGGCCCGCCCTTGACCAGCGCCAGCAGGTCCGGCTCGAACACCACGGCCTGGAAATTTCCGGCCAGCGCCGCCGCGCGGCCCTGGTCGGCGCCGTTGAGTTTCGCCGTGCGCCCGGGGCGCTGGCTGCCCTTGCTGCCCACCGTCAGGCGGATGGTCTTTTCGCTGCCGCCGCTCTCGAAAACGCCTTCCACGACCGAGAACGCGCACCCGCGGCGGATCAGCTCGGCGTCCCTGCTGCCGCGGAAACTCTTGCCCCCGGTCAGCAGCCAGACGGCTTCCAGCAAATTGGTCTTGCCCTGGCCGTTGGGCCCGCACAGCACCGTCAGGTGGGGGTCGGGGTCCAGCACGGCGTGGGCCAGGTTGCGGTGGTCGGTCAGTTCCAGATGGGCAAGCCGCATCAGGAACCCTCCGCGACCTGCACGGCGCGGCCGTCCAGTTCCACCACGTCCCCGGCGCGGCATTTTTTGCCCCGCATCGTGCACACTTCGCCGTTGACGGTCACGGCCCCGGCCTGGATCAGTTCCTTGGCTTCGCCGCCGGTCTCGCACAGGCCCGCAAATTTCAGCAGGGCGTCCAGCTTGATGAATTCGGTATGGATGCGAATTTTGTCCATGGGTTCACCCCTCGTTCTTGAAGCGCACCGGCAGCACCAGGTAGATGAAGTCCTTGCCTTCCTCGGGCAGCAGTTTCACGGGGCTTAACGGGCCGTTGATCTCCAGCGCCATGCGCTCGCACTTGGAGTAGCGCAGCGCGTCCAGCAGATAACGGTTGTTGAAGCCGATCTCCACCGGGTCGCCTTCCAGCTTCACGGGCGGGAACTCGTCCACCACCTTGCCCAGCGGCGTCTGGCAGCGCACGGTGATCTTGTCCTCCGCAAAGGTGATGCGCAGCGGGTTTTTCAGCCGTTCGGTGATGATGAGGCTGCAGCGCTCGATGACGTTGATGAAGGTGCGGCAGTCCACGACGACCCGGGTGCGTTTTTCCTTGGGGATGACGGTCTCATAGCTGAGGAAATCGCCTTCGATCAGGCGGCTCATGATGGTGTAGCCGTTGGTGGTGAACACCACGTAGCGGCGGTTGGCGTCGATCTTGACGGGGTCCTCCGGCCCGCCCAGGATCTTCAAGAGTTCCTGCAGCGTCTTGGCGGGGATGATGATGCGGATGTCGCGCGTGCATTCCACGTCCCGCTGGATGATGGCCAGACGGTAGCCGTCCAGCGCCACGATGGTCAGGCTGCCCGGTTCAATGACGAACAGTTCGCCGGTATGGGCGGGCTTTTTGTCGTCCTGGCTGACGGCGTAGATGGTCTTTTCGATCAGTTCCCGCATCATGGAGGTGGGGATGGTCATGGTATTGTCGGCCCCCGTCACCGGCAGGCTGGGGTAGTCGGAGGCGTTGAGCGCCGGGATCTCGAACTCCGCCACGCCGCCGCTGATGATGGCCTGGCCCTCGTCGGTCAGTTCGATGCGCACATCGCCCGCGGGCATCCGGCTGACCATCGACAGCAGCAGTTTGGCTTCCAGCACGGTCTCGCCGGGGACCAGCACGTTACATTCGATGGTGGTGGTGATGCCCATTTCCATGTCATAGCCGGTGAGGGTCAGGTTGAACCCCTCGGCTTTCAGGTAGACGCCTTCCAGCACCGGGATCGCGGAACGGTTGGTGATGGCGCGGGACACGCCCTCGATCGCGGACGCCAGCAGCGTCTTTTCACATTCAAATTTCATGACGGTTCCTTTCTCAAGAGTCAGGATGGTTCGTGTGCAGAAAGTATACGTTTTGTAGAATCCAGGGCAGGGGCGGCGATCGTTGGGATTGCTCTATTTGCTTTTCCACAAAAACAGGGGGTTGGGAGCCCTTTTCTTCCGTCCGTCTGGATGGTTTTGGTTGCAGAAACTAGTAACTATTCCCGTAGTAGTAGTAGGGGGTGTGAAAACGGTGGAAAAGTGGCGCGGATGCGACGCCGCCGCGGAAAAAGGCGGTTGGATTTTCAAGACGGGCCGGTGCAAAGGATGGTGGAAAAAGGGGAAAACCCGGGGTTTTGCACAGGGGGCCTTGAAAACGCACCGTTGAAAAGGCAAAACTCTGTTGATAACCTACTTTCTTGAAAGAAAGTAGGCAAAGAACTTTCAATTAAAACGCACGTACGTGCGTTTTGGTTGGAATTTCTTCGGTTCCTTCTTTGTAAAGAAGGAACAAAGCGGACTATTTGCGGTGTTCCGCTTTCTTGTAAGAAAGCGGGCAAAGAACTTTTATCCAAAATCGCACTTCGTGCGATTTTTATTGGAATTTCTTTGGTTCTTTCTTTGTAAAGAAGGAACTCAGGTGCGGACGTTCTTGATGATGTCGCTGCACATTTCTTTTAAGTGCTGGTCCCTGGTGATGTTTTCGGCCATCGTCTTGATGGAATACACCACCGTGGAATGGTCGCGCTGGAACTCCTGCCCGATAGCCTCCATGCTCATGCCGGTCACTTCGCGGATGATGTACATGGTCATCTGCCGCGCGGCGCTGACGTTGGCGTTGCGCTTTTTGCCGCGGATGTCCGCGGGCATCACATTGTAGGTGCGGGCCACTTCGTTGAGGATCTTCTCAATGGTCACCGGGATGGGCTGGCTGTCGTTGAGGGTATCCTTGATGGCGGTGGTCGTCACGCCGATGCAGGGGGCGATGCCCTCCAGCATGTAATAGGCGTTGAGCTTTTTCACCGCGCCTTCCAGCTGGCGGATGTTCTGTTTCAGATGATTGGCGATGTACTCCGCCACGTCGTCGGGCAGGTCCAGGTTCAGCAGCTCCGCCTTGCGCTTGACGATGGCCACGCGCGTCTCAAAATCCGGCGGCTGGATGTCCGCCGTCAGGCCCCACTCGAACCGGGTGCGCAGGCGCTCCTCCAGGCTCTTGATCTCTTTGGCGGGACGGTCCGACGCAATGACGATCTGCCGCCCGTCGTTGTGCAGCGTGTTGAAGGTGTGGAAAAACTCCTCCTGCGTGCTCTCCTTGCCCGCCAGGAACTGGATGTCGTCGATCAGCAGCACGTCCGCCTGCCGGTATTTCTGCCGGAACTGCTCGGTGGTGGCGGTCTTGACCGCCGTGATGATCTCATTGGTGAACATCTCGCAGTCCACATAGACGATGTTGAAGTCCGGGTGGTTCTTCTTGATCTCGATCTGGATGGCGTTCAGCAGATGGGTCTTGCCCAGCCCCGACGGCCCGTAGATGAACAGCGGGTTGTACGCCCCCGACGGGTTCGCCGCCACCGCCTGCGCCGCCGCATAGGCGAACTGGTTGGACGGGCCTTTGATGAAATTCTCAAAGGTGAAGTCGTACCGGCCGCTGGGCAGCAGTTTTTCGTCCATCTTGGGTTTTTCGGGCTCTTCCTCCTTCTTGGGGGTCACGAAGGCGAGCTCTACATCGAAACCCAGCACCGATTTGAAAGCGTCCTGCAGCAGCGCCGTGTACCGGTCCGACACGATGCCCATGATGAAGGCGTTGCGGATCTCCAGCGTGATGGTGCGGGAATTTTCAAAGCTGACGGCCTTGATGTCG
This sequence comes from Candidatus Gemmiger avistercoris, assembly GCA_019116705.1. Lineage (GTDB taxonomy): Bacteria > Bacillota > Clostridia > Oscillospirales > Ruminococcaceae > Gemmiger > Gemmiger avistercoris. Next base: position 21,993 of record DXBF01000006.1, on the reverse strand, counting down.
CTGATATAATATTGATAGGTTGCCTCGGCAGTATGTTCACGGCAGTAGGCCTTGGCCGCGTCCAATACGTCGTTGATGGAATCCATGACTTACGATATTCCCCACTTCCTGTTAAAAATCGCGCCCGGACCGCAAAAGGCTGGGCGCAGAAATATTACATACAGTATACCACAAAAAGGGGCGCAAAACAACACCCTATTATAATAAAGTAGGGAAAATTTTTCTTTTCCCGGACACAAAACGGGAAGGATTGGGCGGGGGGTGCCCGGGGTGTTCCTGCCTGCCGGGACGTTGCCCGGCGCGGTCAAGACGCGCGCCCTACGGTTTTACGGAAATTGCGAACAAAATCGTAAATACCAATTCCCGTTCGGTCGTAGGGGCGGCCTGCAGGCCGCCCGTGCAATTTTATTTTGCCGTGAACGCGCGGTGCTGTATCCCCGTTCCCGCGCCCTGTAGGGCGGGGTCTTGACCCCGCCGTGGGATTTTGCGTGACCCGCAAATTTCCCGCCTGCCGCCGCATCCCCGGCGCGGCCTTACGGATATTCCGAACAAAAGGGGCGGGTTTCCGCAAAAAGGGCCACCAAATATGGGGGAGGGGCCGGAAGAAAACCACAACTGTACGTTCCGGCGAATAAAATTGCGGAAAACCCTTGACAAAGGCCCTTTGTATCGCGTATAATCTAAGACTGCAAGGCTGCCCCTGTATGGGTTTAGCCACGAAACCGCCCATACCGGGATCTTAACAGGAGGAATGAAAAATGAAGCGTACTTTCCAGCCCAAGAAGCGTCAGCGCAGCCGCGTGCATGGTTTCCTGCAGCGTATGAGCACCAAGAACGGCCGCAAAGTGCTGGCCCGCCGCCGTGCCAAGGGCCGCAAGAGCCTGACGGTGTAAGCAGGGCCGCGCGGCCTTGTTTCAAAAGGGCCGATGATCTTTGAATTAGGAAAGGGTTGCTGATAATGGTCAGCAGCCCTTTTTTCAGAGTATCCCGCTTTCCTGGCGAAAGCAGGCAAGGAACGTTTCCTGCAAGAGCCCACGAACGGAAAAGCATGGTAAAATTGCTTCGGTCCTTTCGTCGAAAGGACCCGGACCCCGCGGAAAGGAGGCGGCTGGGCATGCGTTACCGCACGCTGAACCGAAACTGGCAGTATAACCGCGTGTATGGCCGCGGCAAAAGCTACGTGCACCCCCATGTGGTGCTGTACGTGGCCAAAAACCGCGCCGGCGTGACCCGGGTGGGCCTGACCGCCACCAAAAAGGTGGGCCACGCCGTGCAGCGCAACCGCGCGCGGCGCGTCATGCGGGAAGCGCTGCGGGAACACCTCTCGCCAAATTGCGGAGGATATGATATAATACTGGTGGCGCGCGCCCAGACGCCCCGCCTCAAGAGCACCCAGCTGAGCAAAACGCTGGCCAAACTGTTGGCCAAGGCGGGCCTGCCGGACCTGCAAAACCCCCAATGACCCGGCTGCTCATCGCGCTGCTGCGGGGGTACAAGCGGTGGATCAGCCCGCTGCTGGGCCACCACTGCCGCTTCATCCCCACCTGCAGCGAGTACGCCATGCAGGCGCTGGCCGTCCACGGGCTGTGCAAGGGCCTGCTGCTCACGGCCTGGCGGCTTTTGCGGTGCAATCCCCTGTGCAAGTTCGGCTTTGACCCGGTGCCCCCCAGGGGGCGGTGGGTCAGCGACGAACGCCGCCTGACCAGAGGGTGAGGGGGGAGCCCGGAACGTTGCAGGCAAGGCAACTCCCCACGGCGGGGTCAAGACCCCGCCCTACGGAATAACGAAACAAGGCGGCAGGCCCGGAACGTCTGTGTTTTGGAAAAACCGCCCCTACGGCCAGACGGAAATTGGGCATTTACAATTTGGATTCGCAATTTCCGTCAGTTTGTAGGGCGGGGTTTTGACCCCGCCGCAGGAACGCCCCGGCAGACGCAGCGTTTCCCGCACACCGCCCGGTTTTCCTGTAGACGTAGGGGCGGCGTGTACGCCGCCCTCCCCGCTCTTTTTTACATATCTTTTTTCTTCCGCCACTCATGTCTTTGCGCTGCGCCGCAGAGACCCACGTTAAAATACAGGTTCCGGGCGCAGCCGGGGCAGAATGGATACGATATGCAAATTTTCTACTTTCTGGCCGTCCTGATTGGCCCGCTGGTGAAGCTGCTCTACTCCTTCATCGGCAACTACGCGGCGACGATGGTAGTCGCCACCATCATTCTGAAGCTGCTGCTCTTTCCGCTGGCCATCCACCAGCAGAAATCCATGGCCAAGATGTCGGTGTTCCAGCCGCTGATGAACGAGATCCAGCAGAAGTACAAGAACAACCAGCAGAAACAGCAGGAGGAACTGCTCAAGCTGCAGCAGGAACACGGCTTCAACCCCATGGCCGGCTGCCTGCCCATGCTGCTGACCATGCTGGTGCTGTTCGGCTTCCTGGGCGTGGTGTACTACCCCGTGCACTACATCTTCGGCGTCTCGGATTCCGCCGTCAAGGCCGCCTGTGAGGCCATCGGCCTGGCCACCGCCAACACCTCCACCATGCAGACCGCGCTGATCCAGGCCATCCACAACGGCGCGGTCATCGACCCGTCCATCATCCCGGCCGACATCGTCGAGGAGATCCGCAACTTCAACACCATGTTCTTCGGCATGGATATGTGCGACATCCCGGGCTTCCACCTCACGCCCATCGTGGTGTTCCCCGTCATCGCCACCGTGACGATGATCCTCAGCTATTTCATCACCCAGAAACTCTCCGGCATGGGCGCCCAGATGCAGGGCAGCATGAAGGTCATGTTGGTTATCACCAACCTGATGTTCGTCTCTTTCTGCTTCAACGCCCCCGTCGGTTTCTCGCTGTACTACGGCGTGTCCAACATCTTCCAGATCGGGCAGAGCTTCGTGACCTACCGCATCTATAACCCGGAAAAATTCAAGGCCCAGTACGAGGCCGAACTGGCCGCCAAGCGCGCCGAAAAGAAAAAGAAAAAGACCCTGACCTATGAGGAGGACGGCCAGACCGTCACCAGAGAGGTCACCGGCGCCGAGGCCAACAAGCTGCGCCTGGAACTGGCGCGCAAACGCGACGCCGAACTGCACAAGGATGAACGGACTGCTCCGTTGCAACAGTAAGGAGGGTATACCATGCGCAGCATTGAAATGAGCGCCCGCACCGTGGAAGCGGCGGTGGAAGCCGCCTGCGAAGCCCTGGGCGTCAGCCGTGACGATTTGAACGTGAGCTATGAAGTGCTGGAGTTCCCGGCCCGCAAATTCTTCAAGACCATCCCCGCCAAAGTGCGGGTGACGGTGGAGGAACCCGCCGCGCCCGAAGCCCCCGAGGCCCCCGTCGCCGCGCCCGCCGCCCCCGTACAGGCCCCCGCCCCGGTGCCGGAGACCCCGGCCCCGGAATCCCCCGCCGCCCCGGCCGGGGAGGAACAGGCCGCCCCGGCCGGGGAGGAACAGGCCGCCCCGGAAGGGGAGACGGAAGTGGCCCTGGACATCGCCGCCGACGCGCGCCTGCAGGCCGCCGTGGACTACCTGAGCGGGATCTTCCGCCTGATGGGCGTGGAGGATTTCTCCTTCACCGCCTGCAGGCAGGGCGAGGCCACCATCCTGCGGGTGAGCGGCAGCCACATGGGCGTGCTCATCGGCCGCCGCGGCGAAACGATGGAGAGCCTGTCCTACCTGGCCAGCCTGGTGGTCAACCGCATGGAAGGCCCCTACGTCAAGCTGGGCCTGGATGTGGGCGGCTACCGCAACAAGCGGGAGGACGACCTCAACGCCCTGGCGCGGCGCATCGCGGAGCGGGTCATCCGCACCGGCTGCTACTATGAGATGGAACCCATGAACCCCTACGAGCGGCATATCATCCACACCGCCGTGGCGGGCATCGAGGGCGTGCGCAGCGAGAGCAAGGGCGAAGGCCCGGCCCGCCGCGTGGTGATCTATTCCACCGACCCCGACGCCAGCAACCTGCCCGACCGCGACAACGCCCGCAACGCCCGGGGCGGGCGGCATGCCTCCGGCCGGGGCCACGGCGGCCCGCGCCGCCGGAACGACCGCGGGGAACGCAGCGAGCGCGGCAGCCGCGGCGGACGCGGACCCCGCCGCGACGGCCCGCGCCGCTACGGCGGCCCGCGCAGCAGCGTGCCGCCGCGTGAGTTCGCGGACCGCCCCTACGACCCCGAGGCCAAGCCCATGGCCCCCCGCGCCACCGAGCGCATCCACGACGGCGACGATTTCGCCTTCGGCAAGATCGAACTGTAACAGGAAAACCAAAAGGACCGCAGAGGGTTTCTGCGGTCCTTTTTTTGTAAAGAAGGAAGAAAAAACAGGGAGGAAAACAGGTGGTGATATTCCACGAACCCGGGGAAGGATGTTGAAAGTTGGAATGGGAATTTCCAATTTCCGTTCGGTCGTAGGGGCGGCCTGCAGGCCGCCCGGGCAATTTTATCTTGTTGCGAACGCCGGTCGTTGCCGCCGTGTTCCCGTTTTCCGTAGGGCGGGGTCGTACCCCGCCGTGCAAATTTGCGTGGCCCGCAATGTTCCGGGCCGCCGCCACATCCCCGGGCGGCGTACACGCCGCCCCTACGTCTATAGGAAAACCGGGCGGTGTGTGGGGGACGCTCCGGCCGCCGCCACATCCCCCGGCGGCATATCCGCCCTTTCCCTTGACAAACGGGCGGGTATCGGGTTTAATGGGGGTACGGAACAACCACCAAATAAAGGAGGCGCGCATGAGGCGGGGAAGAAGGCGGAAAGCGATGATCGTATTGTGGGGCTGCGTGGCGGCGCTGGCCCTGTGCGCGGCGGGGGCGCTGTTCCTGCTGCTGAGCACGCCGCAGCCGCAGGAGGTCGAGATCCCCGGCGCCCGGGGGAACATCCCGGCCACCGTGCAGATGCCCGCCAAACTGGCCCGGGGCGGCGAGGTGCCGCTGGTGGTGCTGTGCCACGGGTTCACCGGCAGCCGCCTGGGCGACGGCCACTTTGAACCGCTGGCCGCGCAGCTGGCCGAACAGGGCGTCGCCACCGTGCGGCTGGATTTTGCGGGGTGCGGCGCCAGCGCCGAGCCCTACACCGCCTACACCCTGACCAACATGGCCGCCGACGTGGACAGCGTCATTGCCTGGATGCGGGAAGAATACGGCGTGGACGGCCCCGTGGGGCTGGCAGGCCACAGCATGGGCGGGCGGCTGGCCAGCCTGTACCCCCAGCTGGGCACGCAGGCGGTGGCGGCGCTGGCCCTGTGGAGCCCCGCCAACGGCACGGGGCTGCAGGGGCTGGAATTTTTGAACATCGAGGATTTCAGCCAGGTGGAGGCCGTCGCCGCCGAAGCCGAGGCCAACGGCCAGGCGGGCACCAAATGGGGCGTGGAGATCAGCGCCGATTTTGTGCGGCAGATGCGGGAAAGCGACCCCAACGCCGCCCTGCGCGCCTGCGGGCTGCCGGTGCTGCTGACCTACAGCGGGCAGGACGCCGTGCTCAGCGAAGCGACGATGGCGGGCACGGTGTCCACCGTGCAGAGCCTGCCCGGAGGCACGGTGGAGACCGGGCTGTTCGCGCAGGGCGACCACAACTACAACAACGCCGACGCGGCGGTGGATGCGCAGCTGGACGCCGACCTCTGCCGCATCACCACGGAGTTTTTAACAGCGCAGTTGAAAACCTGAAAAGACGGAAAACGGGAAAGCCGCGCGGCATGCTGCCGCGCGGCTTTCCCGTGCCTTGGTGCGGAAAAACGAAGCGCCCCCGCCCGGTTGCGGCTCCGGGCGGGGGCATTTGGGGTATTTCGTTCGGTGTGAGGAGGAATCATGTTCCAGGGATCGGTTGCGGCTCCGTCCCTGTGCTTATACAATACCCGATAACTGCGAAAAAATTATGATTCTGGTATGAACATTTTGTAAAAAGATACACCTGTTCAAAAAAACGCGCGCCGGGGGACGCAAAACTCCCCGCCGGGGTTTGCCGGCGGGGAGCATGACAGGAAGGAAGCGGCTTTGGATCAGCCGAAAATGTTGATGAGGATACCGGCCGCGACGGCGGAACCGATGACGCCGGCCACGTTGGGGCCCATGGCGTGCATCAGCAGGTAGTTGCGGGGGTTGTACTCCTGCCCGACCTTCTGGCTGACGCGGGCCGCCATCGGCACGGCGGACACGCCGGCGGAGCCGATCAGCGGGTTGATCTTGCCGTGGGTCAGGGCGCACATGACCTTGCCCAGCAGCACGCCGCCCGCCGTGCCCACGCCGAAGGCGACGACGCCCAGGACGATGATCTCCACGGTCTGCAGCGTGAGGAAGGTGGAGGCGTTGGTCGTGCAGCCCACCGAGAAGCCCAGGAAGATGGTGATGATGTTCATCAGCTCATTGCCGGCGGTCTTGGTGATGCGCTCCACCACGCCGGATTCTTTCATCAGGTTGCCCATCATCAGGCAGCCCACCAGGATGGCCGCGTCGGGCAGCGTCAGGCTGACGATGATGGTGACCACGATGGGGAAGAGGATCTTCTCGGTCTTGGAGACCTGGCGCGGGGTGTCCATGATGACCTGGCGCTCCTTCTCGGTGGTCAGGAAGCGCATGATGGGCGGCTGGATCACCGGCACCAGCGCCATATAACAGTAGGCGGCCACCGCGATGGAACCCAGCAGGTGGGGCGCCAGACGGGTGGTGGTGTAGATGGCCGTGGGGCCGTCCGCGCCGCCGATGATGCCGATGGACGCGGCCTCGGGGCCGGTGAAGCCCAGCAGGCGCGCGCCGATGAAGGTGAAGAAGATGCCCAGCTGGGCCGCCGCGCCCAGCAGCAGGCTGGAGGGCCGCGCGATCAGCGGGGTGAAGTCGGTCATGGTGCCGATGCCCAGGAAGATCAGCGGCGGGTAGATGCCCAGCTTGACGCCCAGGTAGATGTAGTCCGCCAGGCCGCCGGAATTGCCCAGCATCTCCCAGTTGATATGGTTGGTCTCATTGAGGAAGATCTCGATATGGAAGATGCCGTCCAGCGGCAGGTTGGTCATCAGCATGCCGAAGCCGATGGGCAGCAGCAGCAGCGGCTCGAACTGCTTGACGATGGCCAGGTACAGCAGCACGCAGGCCACCGCCAGCATGACGGCGTATTTCCAGCCGTCCTGCACAAGAAAGATCTGCGCCCAGCCGGAGTTGGCGAAGATCTCGGTGATATTGGTCAGAATCGCACCCATATGCGCACCCCCTTACATGAACGGCGTGGTGAGTTCACGCGCGGCAGCGTCGCCCCAGGCCCCGCGGCGGGAAGCGGCGGAAGCCGGCACGCGGCGGATACCGCGCACCACGGCGCCCTCCCCCAGCAGGACGGATACCGCCGCCGCAATGGCGGCCACGACCTCGCCGGGAACGGCGCCGTCCGCAGGCGCGGGCGCGGCGGGGGCCTTCGCCGCCGGGGCGGGGGCTGCCGGGGCTGCCGGGGCCGCCTTGGGGGCGGGTTTGGGGGCAGGCGCGGGGGCCGGTTCGGCCGCCTTGCCGGAGGCGCGGTCAAAGAAGCGGCCTTCCAGCATGATGATGAGGCACAGCGCCACCAGCATGGCAAAGACCAGCACGATGCTGACCATCACCACGGTGCCGTCGAAGGCTTCCAGGGCCAGGAATGTGGGATTGGGCATGACGGGTATCCTCCTTTTTGTACGAAACCTGCGGGACGCAGCCGCGCAGGGGATATTTAACAGTATTATAACACATTGTGTGTTTTTTGAGTAGCGTTTCCGCAAAAAAAGATGGGAAAAAGACAGGGCGGCCCGCCGCGCCGCCCCTGCCCTGGGCGCGGGCGTCAGCCGCCCAGCGCCTCGTTCATGGCGTCCAGCCGTGCGGGCACGCCGTCCAGGTCCAGGGCGGCGAGGTCCCCGGTCACACCGGCGTCGTCCAGCAGCCCCTGCTGCGCCGCGGGGTCCGCGCAGATGTCCCGGGCGCAGGCGTAGATGCCCGGCCAGTTGGCCTCCAGCAACGCCTGCCCGCCTGCGTCCAGGCCCTGCTGCCAGGCCCGCGTCTGCCCGTACAGGTCGTCGGGCACGGGATCCCCGCTGAGGTAGAACACCAGGTCCGCGGCGGCGGCCGCCGTTTTCAGGCTGCCGCCCGCCGTGTCCGCTTCATAGGCGACGAAGGCGTCCAGCACCGCCGTCAGGCGGCTTTGCACGGCGGCAGGCGCGGCGGCGCTCTCCGCCGTGGCCGCGCTTTCCCCGGCGGCCGCCGCCGGGGCGCAGCCCGCCAGCAGGACCGCCAGCGCCAGGGCCCACAGTAAAATGCGCCGCCCGCGCCCCCCGGCCCGGGCCTTGTTCTTCCCATTCATAGCAGCTCCCCCTTCCCATGTGTTCCATAGTATGCGCGGCGGGGCCAAAAAGGGCCGCCGCCGCCCCCGTCCCAGTATAGGCGGAAATTTCCTTTTTTGCAACTTGCCCCGGGCAGGCATTTGCGGTAGAATGGAAACAGAACGACAGGAGAGGGAAAGCGATGATCGAAGACGTTTTTGAATTTCTGCAGGAGGGCGTGACCCCCTGCCATGCCGCCGCCACCGCCGCCGCCTGGCTGGACGCCGCCGGCTTCACCCGGCTGGAGGAGGCCGATTACTGGAACCTGGAACCCGGCCGCGGGTACTACCTGGTGCGCGGCGGGTCCGCCGTGGCAGCCTGGCGCGTGCCGGACCACGCCATCGGCGGGTGGCGCATCACGGCCAGCCACAGCGATTCCCCCGGCTGGAAGGTCAAGGCCGACACGGTGGAAAACGACGGCTGCCGCCGCCTGAGCGTGGAGGGCTACGGCGGCATGAACATGGCCACCTGGCTGGACCGCCCGCTGACCGTGGCGGGCCGCGTGCTGCTGCGCACCGCGGACGGCGTGGAAACGCGGCTGGTCCACCTGGACCGCGACCTGCTGGTGATCCCCTCGCTGGCCATCCACATGCAGCGCGACGTGAACCGCGGCCACGAGTACAATCCCCAGATCGACATGCAGCCCCTGTGGGGCCCCGCGGAGGGCCGCACCCTGACCGACCTGCTGTGTGAGGAACTGGGCGTGGCGGCCGCCGATATCCTGGACCGCGACCTGCAGCTGGTGGTGCGCCAGACGCCCGCGCGCATCGGGCCGGACGGGGAGTTCTTCCTGGCGCCGCGCATCGACGACCTGGAATGCGCCGCCGCCACGCTGCTGGCCTTCCTGGACGCAGCGGCCGAGACCGACAGCGCCTGCGCCCCCGTGTGGGCCATGCTGGACAACGAGGAAGTGGGCTCCTCCTCCCGGCAGGGGGCGCAGAGCAGCTTTTTGCGGGACGTGCTGGACCGCATCCTGGAAGCCGTGCCCCACAGCGCCCAGGCCGGGCCGCGCGCGCTGGCCAACAGCTTTTTGCTCAGCGCCGACAACGGCCACGCCGTGCACCCCAACTTCGCCGCCAAGAGCGACCCCGCCGCCCCCGTGCGGCTGGGCGGCGGCGTGGTGCTCAAATACAACGCCAGCCAGAAATACACCACCAACGCCCTCAGCGGCGGGGTGTTCCGCGCCGTGTGCGCAAAAGCCGGGGTGCCGGTGCAGGCCTTCACCAACCGCGCCGACGAACCCGGCGGCAGCACCCTGGGCAACCTGCTGAGCCACAGCCTGCCCATCCCCATGGCCGACATCGGCCTGCCCCAGCTGGCCATGCACGCGGCGGTGGAGACCGCCGCCGTGGCCGACGTGAACGCCATGATCCGCGCCGTGGCCGCCTTCTACCGCGTACACCTGCGGGCGCTGGGCGACGGCGTGTACACGCTGGAATGACGGCGGGCCGTTACGCGCCCAGCCCCAGCGGCCGGATGCACCTGGGCAACCTGCTGTGCTGCCTGCTGGCCTGGCTTTCGGCCAAAAGCAAGGGCGGGCAGGTGCTGCTGCGCATCGAGGACCTGGACGCCGCGCGCTGCCCCCGCCGCTACGCCGAAGCCATCGTGGACGACCTGGCGTGGCTGGGGCTGGCGGCCGACGGGCCGCAGCCCCCGGTCTACCAGAGCGAACGGGCGGCCGTCTACCAACAGTTTTATGACAGGCTGGCCGCCAAGGGGCTGGTCTACCCCTGCTTTTGCAGCCGCAGCCAGCTGCACGCGGCCAGCGCGCCCCACCGCAGCGACGGCCAGGTCGTCTACCCCGGCACCTGCCGGGGCCTGACCCCCGAAGAGATCGCCGAGAAAGCCCGACGCAAGGCCCCGGCCTGGCGGGTGCGGGTGCCCGATGAAGAGATCGCCTTCACGGACGGCCACCTGGGCCCGTATGCCGAAAACCTGGCCCGGGACTGCGGGGACTTTTACCTGCGCCGTGCCGACGGGGTGTTCGCCTACCAGCTGGCCGTGGTGGTGGACGACGCGCTGATGGGCGTGACCGAGGTGGTGCGGGGGGCCGACCTGCTGAGCAGCACCCCCCGGCAGCTGTGGCTGTACCGCGAACTGGGGCTGCAGGCCCCGCAGTTTTACCACCTGCCGCTGCTGCTGGACCACGAGGGGCGGCGGCTGTCCAAGCGGGACGGCGACCAGAGCCTGGAAAACCTGCGGGCGCGCTATACGCCGCAGGAGATCGTGGGCAGGCTGGCCTTTGCCTGCGGCCTGCAGGACGCGCCGCGCCCGGCGGCCCCGCAGGACCTGGTGGGGGCCTTCGACTGGGCCAGGGTGCCGCGGCACGACATTTTTCTGCCCGAACATCTGTTCTAATGGGGATCGGACTTTCTTTTTTTGGCGTTCCCCCGCGCCGCCTTCCCGGCACAGAAGGCGGCAAAAGGGGACGGGATCTTGCGAAGGAGCTTGCCATGCAACGCGAGAACAGGAAAAAACAGCTGACGGCGGCGCTCTGCCTGCTGGCGCCGCTGCTGGCGCTGGCGCTGGCGCCGCTGCCCGACGCCCTGGAACAGGGCGCGCCCGCGCTGGCGTGCGGGGCGGTGCAGCTGGCCCTGGCCCTGGGCGTGGCCTGGGCGCTGCGGGACGTGCTGCGCCGGGGCGCGCAGGAACTGGCCCGCCGCGAACCCGGCGGCGCGGCGCTGGCCCTGCTGGGGGCCTGCGCGGGGCTGGCCTACGGCGTGCTCGCCCTGGGGGCCGGGGCCGCCGCGGGCGGCCCCGTGCGCCGGGACTGGTATTTTGAAGCCGCCGCCCTGCTGCCGGCGCTGGCCGCCGCGGGGGAGTGGTTCTGGCAGCAGAAGCTGGAACAGGCCGCCGCGCCGCTGTTCCGGGTGGGGCGGCGCGCCCGCAGCGCCCGCCGCCTGCAGGACGGCGCGGAACAGGCCGTGGACCCCGCCGCCCTGCGCCCCGGGGACCGGGTGCTGGTGCGGGCCGGGGAGGTCATCCCCGCCGACGGCGCCGTGTGCGAGGGCGTGGGCGCCGTGCGGGAGCAGGCGCTGACCGGCGAAAAAGCGCCGGTGAAAAAATTCCCCGGTTCCGCCGTCTGCGCCGGGACCGTGCTGAAAGAGGGCACGCTCACCTGCGAGGTGGAGCGCGCCGGGGCCGCGACCGTACAGGCGCGTCTGGCCGCGCTGGTCACCGAATGCGCCGCCGGGGAAGGCCCCCTGGCCCGGTGGGCGGGGCAGTTTGCCCGCAAGACCGCGCGGCGGGCGCTGGCGCTGGCCGCGGCGGCCTTCCTGCTGTGGCTGGCGGCCGGCTTCGGGCCCGGGCGCGCGCTGGGGGCCGCCCTGGCCGTGCTGGCCGTGGGCAGCCCGACGGCCCTGCTGCCGGGGGTGACGGCGGCTTTGTGCGGGGCTGCGGGCAGCGCCGCGGTGCGGGGCGTGTATTTCCGCACGCTGGCCGCGCTGGAACAGGCCGCAGAGGTGCGCGCCGTGGGGCTGGACGCCGCCGCGGCGCTGGACGCGGGCGAGCCGGAGGTCGTGCAGGTCGCCGGCACCCGCCGCGTGCCGGAAAAATTCCTGCTGAGCATGGCCGCGGGGCTCTGCCTGCAGGCCGCCGACCCGCTGGCGCGGGCCATCCTGCGCAGGGCCGAGGCCGACGGCGTGAAGTACACCGCCGTGGCCGGGGCCGAAACGGTCCCCGGCCAGGGCCTGCAGGGCAAGGTGGCGGGCAAGGTCATCGCCGGGGGCGGCGCGGCGTTCATCGCCGGGTTCTGCCCCCTGCCGCCCGACCTGCTTGAAGCAGGGCAGGCGCTGGAACGCCGGGGCGCTACGCCGCTGTATTTCGTGCTGGCGGGCAGCCCCGCGGGGGTCATCGGCATCTCGCGCTCGGTGCGGCCCGACGCGGCCCCCGCCGTGGCCGCACTGCAGGCCCTGGGCCTGCAGGTGGCGGTATTCTCGGCCGCGCAGGCCCCGGCCGTCCTGCACACCGCCCGTCAGGCGGGCCTGGGCGCAGACGCCGTCGCCGCAGGGCTGGATGCGGAGGGTTTTGTGCAAAAGACCCGGGAACTCCACGCCCCCGCGGCGCTGGTGGGCGGGCCGCACACGCCGCCCGCCGCCTTTGCCGCCGCCGCGCTGCCGGTGCAGACCGGCGCGGCGGAAGGCCCCCTGGACGCCGCCGCCCTGCTGCTGATGCGCCGGGACCTGACCGGCCTGCCGCAAGCGGTGGCCCTGGCCCGGGAGGCGGTGAAGAACGTGCGCCAGGGCCTGCGGTGGGCCATCGCGTACCATGACGCGCTGCCGGTGCTGGCGGCCCTGGGGCCGCTGCTGCAGGAACTGACGGGCGTGGGCGTCCACCCCCTGGCGGGGGCGCTGGCGGCCTGCGCCGCGGCCTGGGCGATGGCGCGGCACGCGCGGCGGCTGTGCCGCCGGGAGCCGGAAACACCGGAAACAAACGTCACGGAGGGACGGCCATGAGCATACAACGACGGCGCTGGCGCTTCACGGGCCGGGTGCAGGGGGTGGGGTTCCGCTACTTTGCCACCTGCGCGGCCCGCAGGCTGGGCCTGACCGGCTGGGTGGCCAACAACTGGGACGGCAGCGTGACGCTGGAAGCCCAGGGCGACCCCGGGCAGCTGGAACGCCTGGTGCCCATGATCGAACAGACCTGCCGCTGGGGGCGCATCGAGGGCATGACGGTGCGCAACCTGCCGCCGGAAGAACACGAATACGGGTTCGAGGAGCGCAGCGGCGACTGAGTTTTGTCCCGCGGGGCGGTCCCGGCTTTCCCCGGAACCGTTTCCCGGGGAAAAAGCGCCGTTGGACGGCGAAAAACCGCAAAGCCCCGCTTGCCAAAGCGGGGCTTTGCGTGTATAATGGATAGACTATGCAAGGGAAGGGAGGGGCTGCGTTGGCGGGTACGTTGTATCTGGTGGCGACGCCCATCGGCAATCTGGACGATATGCCGCCCCGGGTGGCGGCGACCTTCGGCGCGGTGGATTTCGTCGCCGCCGAGGATACCCGCGTCACGCTGCGGCTGCTCAACCACCTGGGGCTGAAAAAACCGCTGGTCAGTTACTATGAACACGCCCTGCACCACGGCGCGGCCATTCTGCAGCGCATCGAAGCGGGGGAGGACTGCGCCCTGTGCAGCGACGCGGGCATGCCCTGCATCAGCGACCCCGGGGAGCAGATCGTGGCCGAAGCCCACGCCCGGGGCATCCGCGTGGTGCCGGTGCCGGGGGCGTCGGCGTGCATCACGGCGCTGGCGGCCAGCGGCCAGCCCACGGCGCGCTTCGTGTTCGAGGGCTTCCTGCCGGTGCCCAAGCGCGACCGCCGCGCGCGGCTGGCGGCGCTGCAGGGCGAGACCCGGACCATCCTGCTGTATGAAGCGCCCCACAAGCTGCGCGCCACGCTGGACGACCTGGCGGCGGCGCTGGGCCCCGAACGCCCCGCCAGCCTGTGCCGGGAACTGACCAAGCTGCATGAGGAGATCGTCAAGACCACCCTGGGCGCGGCGGTGGAATTTTACCGGGACCACGAGCCGCGCGGCGAGTATGTGCTGGTGGTGGCGGGGGCCGCGCCCGGCGCCGTGCAGGCCGACGCCCCCGCGAAGGAGGACGTGGTGGCCGCCGCCCGCGCCTTGCAGCAGGGCGGGCTGCCCCCCGCCGCCGCGGCCAAACAGGCCGCCGCGGGCACGCCGTTCAGCAAAGGGGAGATCTACCGGGAACTGATCGGCCGGGAGTGACGCGCGCCCTGCAGGCCGCAGGGCCCTGCCCGCCATGTTCCGGGCCGATACGGCGTTCCCCGGGCGGCGTACACGCCGCCCCTGCACACAACGGGCCCCGGCGCGGCCCCTGCCAAAACCCCGCCTGCCGCAACGTTCCTTATGCAGTATCTTGTATCTTCTGAAAGGACCCCTCCGATGTCTGAGACCACCAAGATCCTTGTGATCAGCGACGTCCATGGCCGCCTGCGCAGCCTGCGCTGGGTGCTGGACAATGAATCCGCCGACGCCCTGTTTTACCTGGGCGACGGGCTGTATGACCTGAACGCGGCGCTGGAACTGCGCAAGACCCCCGTGCCGTACCCCATCTACCGGGTGGCGGGCAACTGCGACGTGGGTTACAGCGAACCCGCCGAGGGCCTGGCCCCCTTTGCGGGGGTGCTGTTCTTCTACACCCACGGGCACCATTACGGCGTGAAAATGGGCAGCGAACGGCTGGCCGAGAGCGCCGGGGCGCGCGGGGCGGACGTGGCGCTGTTCGGCCACACCCATGTGCGGGAACTGACCCGGGGCGTGGGCGCGGCGGCCACCGTGTTCAACCCCGGCAGCCTGCGGGACGGCGGCAGCTACGGGGTCATCACGGTGACCGACGGCCAGTGCGAATTTGGATGGAAGCGGGTGCCGGAAATTTGAACGAGAGCGTGCTCTTTCTGCCCCGGGTGGGCAGCACCAACGCCTGGGCCAAGGAACACCTGGACCGGTTCGGGCCCATCGGGGCGGTGTACACCACCAACCAGACCGCGGGCCGGGGCCGCCTGGGCCGCGCCTGGGCGGACGCGCCGGGGCAGGCGCTGTTCTGCACGGTGGTGCTCAAGACGCCGCTGGCCCAGCCCGCCACGCTGCCGCTGTTCGCCAGCCTGGCCGTGGCCGATACCCTGCACGCGCGCTACGGCGTGCAGTGCCGGATCAAGTGGCCCAACGACCTGCTGCTGAACGGCAAAAAGATCGCGGGCATTTTGTGCGAAAGCGCCGGCGACGGCCATGCCCTGCTGGTGGGCGTGGGGGTCAACCTGGGCCAGCCGCAGGCGTTTTTTGAAGCGCAGGGCCTGCCCCACGGCGCCAGCCTTGCCTGCCAGGGCGTGGACGTGGACCTGGACCGCGACCCCGAATGGCTGGCGCAGTACCTGACGGATTTCGGCTTTGACCGCGCGCTGTACACCTACGAGGTGGAGGGCTTCGCGCCGTACCGCGAACGGTACAAGGCGGCCTGCGTGAACCTGGGCCGCCGCGTGACCTTTGACGGCGGCAGCGGCGTGGCCGGGGACATCGACGCGGAAGGCCGCCTGGTGGTGCGCACCGACGGCGGCGTGCAGAAAGTGTTCACGGGGGAAGTATCGGTGCGCGGCATCTACGGCGCGGTGTGACGGGTTCTTTTCTTGCCCTGGGTACAGCGGAGCCGGATCCCCGGCGCGTTCCTGCCCTGCTGCCGGGCCGCATCCGCCGCGTCACTCGGTCTTGCCATACATACAGTATGGCGGCGTCCTCCTTCCTTGCGGCTGCGCCCGGCAGCGGGCATTCTCGCACCGTTGCCCAGCCCGCTGCACCCGGAAAAGAACCAAAAGAACTCTTAACCAAAAATCCCAGAGGGGGTACACCCCCTCTGGGATTTTTAATTGGAATTTCTTTGGTCCTTTCTTTGTAAAGAAAGGACAACCACGCAGCAGCGAAAAAACTTGACGGGGTCGTGGGGGCGTGCTATGATGAAAAAAACGCTGCAGCTGCAAAGGAGGGGGCCCGATGCTGAAACGATTCCTGCGCGCCTGGGTGCTGGAACCGACCCGGCGGTATCAGCTGATCACGGTGGCGTCCTGCGTGCTGCTGTTTTTCCTGCCCTACTGGGGCTGGACCCCGTTGTGGCTGCTGTGGATGGCGGGGTCCTGGCTGTCCTGCCGGCAGGCGGGCCGCCGCTGGCTGCGGCTGCTGCACGGCGGGCTGGCGCTGTTTTTCGGGGCGATGGCGCTGGTGAACACAGGCATCGCCTTCTATTATGCCTGACGGAAAGGAGCTTACGGATGAACAAGACACGTTTATTGTGCGCCGCCGCGCTGGCGGTGCTGGCCGGCTGCGGCCAGCAAAAAGCCCCGGACGCCGAACAGGCGGCCGAGACCGCCCTGCGGGCGCTGTACACCGCCGACGCGGGGACGGCTGAAACGCTGGAAACGGCCCTGGCGGACGGCGACACGGCGGCGCTGGAAGAACAGCTGCGCGCCGGCCTGGACGGCGGCATCACCGACGCGGGGGTGCAGGCGGCGATGGAGAACCGCCTGCCCACCCGTGCCGCGTCCCAGTGGCCGGGGCAGGCCGTGACGGTGCAGGACCTGGAGGTGACCTCCAGTGCCACCGCCACCGATACCGAGCAGTATTTCACCTACACCCTGACCGCCGGGCCGGAGGGCGAGGACGGCGCGGAATTTTCCGGCGAGATCGCCCTGGTGCTTCAGGACGGCGCCTGGCTGGTGGACGGCGTGAGTTGATGGGGGGCGAGAGGCCCCTGCGCCTAATGGGGACCGGGCGGTTGGCGGGGAACGTTCCCCTGACCCGGAACCTCACGGGCAACGAAAACACCGTGCGGCGGGGTCAAGACCCCGCCCTACGGTACATCCGAAAACGGGCTGTCGGCTCGCAAAACCGCGTTGCCGCAGGAACACCTTCCGGGCGGCATACATGCCGCCCCTACGATCTGCCGGAATGTCTGCAATGCAATATGCCGTTTGCGGCGGGTTGTAGGGCGGGGTCTTGACCCCGCCGCGGGAACTTTGCGGCAGGCTTCACCTTCCGGGACGCTTGCACGGCGTAAAATCATTTTTTATCGTTCTTTTCTTATAAGAAAAGAACCAAAAGAATTTTAATCAAAAAAGGCATGGGTAGATACCCATGCCTTTTTTATCTGGAATTTCTTTGGTCCTTTCTTTGCAAAGAAAGGACATTCGCCAAACTCACGCCTGGGCGGCCTTCTCCTCGTCCAGGCGGTCCAGCAGGTCCCAGACGCCCAGCATGTACTGGGTGCCCAGGGCGCGGTCGTACTTGCCGTAGCCGGGGCGGCAGTTGCCGGGGCCTTCCTCCCACAGCTGGCGGCCATGGTCGGGGCGGATGATCACATCGTGCCCGCCGTCATGGTAGGCGCGCAGGATCTCGATGATGCCGGTCTCGCCGCAGCAGTCGCGGTGGGCGGCTTCGCTGAAATCGCCGTTCTCGAAGTGGTGGATGTTGCGGATATGGGCAAACGGGATGCGGTCGCTGTGCTTGCGCACGATGGCCGCCACGTTGTTGTCCGGGTTGGCGTTCAGGCTGCCGGAGCACAGCGTCAGGCAGTTGTACGGGTCGTCCACCATGGACAGGAACCGGTCGATGGCCTCGGCGTTGACCAGCAGGCGCGGCAGGCCGAAGATGTCCCACGGCGGGTCGTCCTGGTGAATGGCCATCTTGATGTCACATTCGCGGCAGGTGGGCATGATGGCTTCCAGGAAATACTGCAGGTTCTCCCACAGTTTTTCCTTGGTGACGGGGGCGTAGGCCTTGAACAGCTCGTCCAGCTTGGCCATGCGCTCCGGCTCCCAGCCCGGGAAAGTCATGTTGTACTTCTCGGTAAAGCTCATGATATACTCGGCCATGGCCTTGTAATCGTCCTTGATGAGATCTTTCTGGTAGAACAGCGCCGTGGAACCGTCGCCCACCGGGTGGAACAGGTCGGTGCGGGTCCAGTCAAAGATGGGCATGAAATTGTAGCAGATGACCTTCACGCCGTACTTGGACAGGTTGCGGATGCACTGCTTGTAATTCTCGATGTACTGGTCGCGGGTGGGCAGGCCGATCTTGATGTCGTCATGGACGTTGACGCTCTCCACCACTTCGGCGGAAAAACCCTTGGAGTGGATCAGGTCCACGACCTTCTTGATCTCGTCCTCCTGCCAGACTTCGCCGGGCATCTTGTCGTGCAGCGCCCAGACGATGCTCTCCACGCCCGGGATCTGCCGGATGTCGTCCAGCGTGATGGGGTCGTTGCCTTCGCCGTACCAGCGCCAGCCCATTTTCATTTTCATAGGGGGTGTCCTCCTTGTTGTGTTGTGGGTGTGTGGGTGATTTTTATTTTTATTATAACATAGAACGGTTGGGGGAGTTGAACCGGGAACGGGTGCCCGGCCGCATTGCGCACGGGCCGCATACATGCGGCCCCTACTGCCGCGGCGCAGTTTGGCAGGCGTGGTTTTGGTGTTTGCCGCGCAAGGTCCCGTTGCCTGTAGGGGCGGCGTGTACGCCGCCCGGGGAATGTGGCGGCAGACAGGAACATTGTGGGCAAGGTAAATTTGCACTGCGGGGTACGACCCCGCCCTACAGGGGATGGGAACGTGGATGTGATACCGGGGGTTCGCGGCGGGGTACGACCCCGCCCTACAGGGGATGGGAACGTGGATGTGATATCGGGGGTTCGCGGCGGGGTCAAGACCCCGCCCTACTAGAAAGCGCTTCGTGCAGCGTCTTGCGCACCGCGCCGGGGCCCGCCAGTTCGGCCACAAAGTATGCTTCGATCTTCGCCGCCAGCGGGGTGGCGGTCAGGTCCACGCCGAAGATGGAGGCGTTGCTCAGGATGCTCTTGAGCTGGCCCTGGTACGTCCCGGGCTTGCCCACCTCGATGCCCGCCAGCTTCGCCTGCAGGTCATCCTTCAGCGGGTCGGCGGACACTTCAAAGGCCTTGCCCTCGTCGTCCACCGCCAGCAGGTAGCGCAGCCAGCCCGCCAGCGCCAGCGGGATGGACACCAGCGTGTTCAGGTCGCGGCCTTCGGCGATGTAGCTCTTGATGGTCTCGCCAAAGCGGATGCCCACCTTCTGGGACGTGTCGGTGGCGATGCGCTGGGGCGCGTCGGGCATGAAGGGGTTCGGCAGGCGCTGGCCCACCACCTCGTCGATGAAGTCTTTCGGGTCCAGGATGCCGGGGTCGGTGACCACCGGCAGGCCCTCCACGTAGCCCAGCCGCTTGATCAGCGCCACGATGTCGGCGTCCTTCATCTCGTCGCAGATCAGCGTGTAGCCCAGCATGCAGCCGTAGACGCTCATGGCCGTGTGCAGCGGGTTCAGGCAGGTGGTGACCTTCATGCGCTCGGTCTTGTTCACGGTGTCGCGGTCGGTCAGGTAAACGCCGGCCTTCTCCAGCGGCGGGCGGCCGTTGGGGAACTTGTCCTCCACCACCAGGTACTGGGGCCGCTCGGCGTTGACGAAGGCCGCAATGTAGGTGTTCTTGGAGGTGACGATGGGCGCCATGCCCTCGATGCCGTCCTTCGCCAGCGATTCCTCCACCATCTGGTGGGGGCGCGGGGTGATCTTGTCGATCATCGACCAGGGGAAGGCGATCTTGCGCTCGTCCCGCAGGTACGCGAGGAAATCCTCGCCCACGAAACCGTTCTTCTGCCAGGCTTCGGCCACCGTCATCACGCTGGCCTGCAGCTTTTCGCCATTGTGGGAGCAGTTGTCCATGCTGACCACGGCCAGCGGGTACTGCCCGGCCTGGAACCGCTCATACAGCAGGGCGGCCACCATGCTCATGGCGTGGCGGGCGTGTTCGGGGCCCTCGTCCATGTCGGCCTGGACGACCGGCATCAGGCTGCCGTCGGGGCGGTAGAGGGCGTAGCCCTTCTCGGTGATGGTGAAGGAGATCATCTGCAGGCCGGGGTCGGTGAAGATCTCTTTGAAACGGGCCATCATGGCGGGGTCGGTGGAATCGGCCTTCAGCGCCTCGGCCACCGAACCGATGATCTCGCGGCTGGTGGTGCCGTCGGGGTTCAGCGTGACCATCATGGTCAGGTTGTCATAGGGGGCGTAGATCTTGTCGATGATGTCGTAGTCGAAGGTGTCCGCCGCGATGATGCCGCGGTCGGCCAGCCCCTCGTTGAGCAGCCGCTGCTGCAGCGCCGCGATGAACCCGCGGAAAATGTTGCCCGCGCCGAAATGCACCCACACCGGGTGGGCTTTGGTGGCGGCGGCCATGGCGGCGTGGTCGAAAGCGGGCAGCCTGACGCCCAGTTCCTCCCATTCCGCCTTTTGCCGCACAAGGGAAGTTGCATTCATCTGCATGATAAAATCGCTCCTTTTGTGTGAACGCGTGGGGATGAGCGGCCTTGTGCCGCCCTGATGCCTACAGTATACGCTGCAATTTTTCACAAGAAAATGGCCGAGATTGCTTGAAAGATTGCAATAATTGCGGTAAACTAAAAAACAGAGAAGCCGAAGTTCAAAACCGTCCCCGCCGGCGGACACTGCGCCCGCAGGCGCGTTTCGGAGGCCAACCGGGCCAAAGGCCCGGCGCTTAGGCCGGAGATTGCGCCGGCGGCGGGGGACACATACAGGGGGATTTCAGCCAAAATCGCATGCGGGGAGCCCCGCGGCGGGTGCGCGGTCCTGGCTGGAATTTTGGCGGAGGGGCTGCGGAGCCGGTGCGCTGCTGCCGCCCCTGTTGACCGGGAGGCATAAAAATGGCGAAAGCGGCGTTCAATCCCTATACGCGGCGGCAGACGATGGTGGAGCAGGACTATGAGATCTACCGCTACCGCTCCACCTACATGAACGAGGTGGACCTGCACCACCATGATTTTTACGAGATCTACCTGCTGCTGCGGGGACGGGTGGAGTACATCGTGGAGAACAAGATCTTCCGCATGCGGCCGGGGGACTGGATGCTGGTCAGCCCGCTGGAACTGCACCAGGCGCGCATCGGCGCGGACGACGCGTATGAGCGCATCGTGCTGTGGGTGGCGCGGCCTTATCTGGAGCGGCTGTCCACCCCGAACACCAGCCTGACCCGCTGTTTCGACACCACGGTGGCCACCCACACCAACCTGCTGCGGCCCGACGGCGCCACGGGGGCCCAGCTGCGGGCTGCGGCGGAACGGCTGTACAAGCAGAAGGAATCCCGCGCCTACGGCAGCGACCTGCTGGCCCAGGGGGCGCTGGTGGAGCTGGTCATCGGGCTGAACCGCGCCGCCGAGGAGCGCAGCGACAGCCGCCCCGCGGGCGCCAGCGACGAAGTGGTGGACGCGGTGCTGCACTACATCAACGAGCATTTCAACGAGCCGCTGACGCTGGACGACCTGGCCGCGCGGTTCTTCATCAGCAAATACCACCTGCTGCGCAAGTTCGACGCCCAGGTGGGCACCACGGTGCACCGGTATATCTTGCAGAAACGGCTCATCAACGCCAAGCAGCTGCTGGCGGGCGGCGTGCTGCCCAACGAGGTGTGCCAGTACTGCGGCTTTGGCGACTACGCCAATTTTTACCGGGCGTTCAAGGCGGAATACAGCCAGACGCCCCGGCAGTTCGTGCAGAGCGTGCGCGGCGGGGAGGGGGGCGTCCTTTCTTTGCAAAGAAAGGACCAAAGAAATCCCGATTAAAAATGCCATGGGGGAAACCCCATGGCATTTTTTGGGTTTTGTCCGGGATGTACGGAAGCAAAACAGGCGATTTATGATCTTTCGGTAGATTTGTAGGGCGCGCGTCTTGACCGCGCCGGGGGCAAATTCTGTGGATTTGTAGGGCGCGTGTCTTGACCGCGCCGGGGAATGCTGCGGCAGGCAGGGGATTTGCGGGCAAGGCAAAACCGCGCGGCGGGGTCAAGACCCCGCCCTACGGCCTGACGAGAATTTGCAGTTTACGATGTTCATTCGCAAATTCCGTAGATTTGTAGGGCGCGCGTCTTGACCGCGCCGGGGGATGCTGCGGCAGGCAGGGAATTTGCGGGCAAGGCAAAACCGCGCGGCGGGGGCAAGCCCCCGCCCTACAGGGTGCGGGTACGCAGATGTAGCACCGTGCGTTCACGGCAAGATAAAATTGCGCGGGCGGCCTGACGGGAATTGGTATTTACGATTTTGTTCGCAATTTCCGTAAAGCCGTAGGGTGCGGGAACGCGGATGCAG